>JBBRJC010000026.1:0-14669 GCA_038220135.1 Bryobacterales bacterium
ATATTACGAGCGGCGCAATCAGTTGCTGACCGTGGATGCCAATCGCGATATTGAAGATATTTATTTGGACATTCGCCGGTTGCTTGGATTGCCGGAGCCGAAGAAGAAGAGCTAAGGGCTTCGCTTGCTTGCGGGCGCGGGCCGGGGAAAGGCTTCGCTTGGTTATGTGCGCGGCTCGGTAAAGGCTCCGCTTGCTTGTGCGCGGCTCGGATAAGGCTTCGCTTGCTTGCTCGCGCGGCTCGGAAAGGCTTCGCTTGCTTGGGCGCACGGGTCGGAAAGGCTCCGCTTGCTTGCGCGCGCGGCTCGGTAAAGGCTCCGCTTGCTTGCGCGCGCCGGAAAGGCTCCGCTTGGTTATGTGCGCGGGTCGGATAAGGCTTCGCTTGCTTGGGCGCGCGGGTCGGATAAGGCTTCGCTTGCTTGGGCGCGCGGGTCGGTAAAGGCTCCGCTTGCACAATCCAGATTTTAGCAGTGATCACTTGGTTATCCGCACCGCCTCCATCAACTGAGCAACCGACCAAGCCTGCGCTGGGGCGCCACCGGCGGCGTGTGGGGCGTCGCCATCGTACACTTCGGAAATCGATCCGAAACAGTTTGTGTAGAGTTCGCCCAATAGTGGATCGAGCAGCCGTCGACAGTAGCGCAGTGTATCCGGCGTTCTTCCGAAGGCGTTGAAGTAGGCCTTCACGAATGGCCCGATCAGCCACGGCCAAACCGTGCCTTGGTGATAAGCGCCGTCGCGCTCCTGTGGGTTGCCGCGATAGTGCCCACGATATTCCAAATGGTTTGTCTCGAGGGTTCGCAACCCGAATGGGGTGAGCAATTCGCGCTCCACTGTTCTGACGACGGCCTGCTGTTGGGCTGAGTCCAGCAGCGGGTAGGGCAAAGCGCAGGCGATGATCTGGTTGGGGCGAATGGCGCTATCGGGGCCGTTCGGTGTTAGGACGTCGTAGAGGCAGTTACGATCTTTGTTCCAGAACTTTTTGGAAAAACTTTCCCGTGCCCGGTTGGCTTCCGCAGCGCAGGCTGCACCATATTCCTTCTCACCTAATTGCATCGCCCAGCGCGAAGTTAAGTAGAGCGCGTTCACCCACAGCGCATTAATCTCGACAGGTTTGCCATGGCGCGGTGTTACCACCCAGTCTCCAACTTTGGCATCCATCCAAGTTAGTTGAACTCCAGGCTCACCGGCTGAAAGCAAGCCGTCCTCTGGATCCACCTGAATCCCGTATCGTGTGCCGCGGCGGTGCCATTCGAGGATTTCTTTCGCCTTGGGAAAAAACACATTGCCCAGGAACGCTTCATCCGCATTCGTTTCAAGATAGGAGTGTAAGGCTAGAAACATCCACAGGGTGGCGTCGACGGCGTTGTATTCCGGCTGCTCGCCTGCATCGGGGAAGCGATTGGGAATCAAGCCTTCGTGCAAATGTTCGAGGAAGCTGCCGATGATTTTGGGAGCCACCTGTGGATAGGCCACGAGCGAAATCATCGTGTCACGACCCCAATCGGTGAACCACGGATAGCCGGCGATGATGGTCGGCTTACCATCGGCGCGGGTCACTAGAAATTGGTCCGCTGCCGCTTCAAGGGGGGTGCGGAACGAACGGCTGACTTTCTTCGAGGCGCACCATTCAGGGGTGACCTCGAGCTGTTCGGTTGAAGCTACCAGGAAACTTGCGACGCCGGCTTTCAGGTTCAGGGAAAAGCTGCCGGGGCAAAACAGGTCTTCGTGCCATTCCAGGCCACGCTCCATTTCACGCAGATATTCCAGGTTTTTGTACCAGTCGGGCTTTTCGTTGAACTGCGCTTCGGGTACATGTAGATGCAACGGCGGCAGATCATCGTAGGGGTGGATGGTGAAGCCGCCGGTGTGAAGTTGCAGATTTGGATTGAACTTACTGTTCCTGCGAGTGACCGAATGATAGTCGCGAAATGCCAGCATTGGCTGGATGTGAATGGTGCCGTCGAATTCTGAGCGGTAGGTGATGACGACGGTGTTTTGCCCTGGCACCAGAAACAGTTCGCGGTGAATCAGGCCTTCTGGTAAGCGAAAGGTCCAATGGAGGAAAGGGTCGCGAATGAAAGATTGCAGTGCGCGGCAACCGTCTGGAGCCATCACACCAGGGTATTGGCAGGTGGAGATGTAGGTGTTGTTCACCAGTTCTTCAAGCCTGCCGAGCAGCAGGTAGCGTTCCGCCGGTGGACGCATTGAAGCGATGAGAAGCCCGTGGTAGCGGCGCGTGTTGATGCCAGCGACGGTGCCCATAGCAAAGGCACCTTGTCCATTTGTTTCAAGCCACTCAAGCCGGCTTAAACGGCTGATGTCGCGGCAAAATGTTGCATCTATCCGGTTCGGCATTATC
This sequence comes from Bryobacterales bacterium, assembly GCA_038220135.1. Taxonomy (GTDB): domain Bacteria; phylum Acidobacteriota; class Terriglobia; order Bryobacterales; family Bryobacteraceae; genus JANXSF01. The sequence goes on from JBBRJC010000026.1 coordinate 2,361, forward strand.
TACAGGCATCTTACTCGATTTCGCACAATGGTGTGCAGAAAGCTGATAATAAGAGAACGTGAAACAAGATACGTCATGGCAATATACGTCATGGAAGGCTGAGCGATTGGAGGCGGCGGGCATGCTGACGGCGAGCGTGGCGCATGACTTCAACAACTTTCTGACGATGATTAGCGCTCATGCAGATGCAGCATTGACCGAGCTTGGTGCGGGTAGTGCAGCTGCTGTTGATTTGCTTGCGATTCAGAAGCTGACGGAAAAAGCGGGGGCGTTGAGCGGGCAATTGCTGCGGTTTTTGCGGCAACAGCCGTCGGAAGAAAAGCTGGTGGATTGGAATAGTGTCATTTTAGAATCCAGTGAAATTTTTCGTGGAATGTTGGGGGAACGGGCGCGGTTAAAACTGGATTTGGGTGAGCGTGCAGGGGCGATCAAGGCTGATCCGGCCAAATTGGAACAAATTCTGTTGAACTTGCTGGGGAACGCGCGGGAAGCTTCAGGGCAAGGCGGGTTGGTTACGCTGCGTACTTCGGTTGAGGGGCAATGTGCGCGGCTGGAAGTAATTGACAATGGACATGGGATTGATGAACTGACCAAGGCCCGCATGTTCGAGCCGTTTTTTACGACTCGGACCGAAGATGGCGGCACGGGGTTGGGACTGGCGACTGTAGCGACGATTGTTGGCGAAGCTGGTGGCACGATTGTTGTTGATACGACCCTTGGTGTAGGCACCTGCTTTCGAGTCGATTGGCCGCTGCATGTGTCCGATTGACGAACTTACCGGTGGGTTTGAAGCGTTTCCAATTCATTTGAATCTAATTATTAGGCGCTTTAAGCCTGAATTCCGAAATTGCTATGCGAGTTAGATTTCGGTGCCTCGGATGGATTTCGCATCAAGGGTTATTCGCAAATACCTGGGCGAAGAGCGTCGGCAATAGTGGCGACGCGGCAGCGACGCGTGTCCGAGCCACGGTTGACTATCAGACTTGTTCAACTTCGCAATTCAGGTTAAGTGAAGTGTCGAATCGGTGAGTCTGAAGTGAGAAATATGAGTTCGAGTGCAACGCGAATCGACCTTGCGCTGCATTCTGCCGGGGTTAAGGTAGCGTCGGAACGCCACTGTGATTTATGAACCCGATGTGACTGGGGTTGAAGCGTTTCCGCTTTATTTTAATCTAAATCTTAGGCGCCTTAAGTGCAGTGCCGAATCAGTGCGTCTGGAGCGAGAAATATGAGTTCGAGTGCAACGCGGATCGACCTTGCGATTAAGGGCATGACGTGCGCTTCCTGCGCGCACACGGTGGCCGAATCGCTGCAGCATTCTGCCGGCGTTAAAGAAGCTTCGGTTAATTTTGCGACGCGGCGTGCCACTGTGATTTATGAACCCGATGTGACTGGGGTTGAAGCGCTTACGGCAATTGTGGAACGTGCCGGCTATGGTGTGGCGGCAACTCAAAACGTTGGGGAGTTGGAAGCGGCTGAATATGAGGAGATGCGCGGGCGGTTTCTGATTGCCGCGTTGCTGAGTATTCCGGTGGTTAGCATCGCGATGGGTCATGGGCGCTTTGATTTTCCAGGCTCGATGGCGCTGCAGTGGGTGCTGACGACTCCTGTGGTTTTTTATTGTGGCTATCCGTTTCTCGAAGGGGCTTGGAAGGCATTGCGGCGCGGTGCTTCGGACATGAATTCGTTGATCGCGCTGGGGACGCTTTCTGCGTATCTCTATTCCGGGTGGTCGGTTTTGACGCACCATCATGCTGTTTACTTCGAGTCGGCGGCGGTGATTATTACGCTGATTTTGTTGGGGCGGATGATGGAATCACGGGCTCGGCAGCAGACCGGCGACGCGATCCGGCAATTGGCGAAGCTGGCACCGCCGACGGCACGATTATTGAAGCGGAAATATGAGTTGGAAGTTCCTGTGGAGGATGTGCGGGTTGGGGATCAGATTCTGATTAAGCCAGGGGAGCGGGTGCCGCTGGATGGGACCGTTTTGGAAGGGGCTTCGGCCGTTGATGAATCGATGTTGACTGGCGAAAGTGTTCCGGTGGATAAGGTGGCCGGTGGGTTCGTTTTTGCTGGAACGATGAACTCGGTTGGAAGCCTGCGGGTGGAGGTGACTAAATCTTCGGAAAATAGCATGTTGACGCGGATCGTGGAGTTGGTGGAGCAGGCACAGGGCAGGAGCGCGCCGGTGCAACAACTTGCGGACAAAGTTAGTGCATGGTTTGTGCCTCTGGTACTGGTGGTGGCGCTGGCGGCGTTCGGTGTGTGGTTTAGCGTGTCGCCTGATGGGGGACGATGGGAGGCGGCGCTGGTGCGTTTTGTGGCGGTGTTGATTATCGCCTGTCCTTGCGCATTAGGACTGGCGACACCGACAGCTGTGCTGGCTGCAACCGGTAGGGCGGCGCAAATGGGGATTCTTTTCAAAAGTGGTGAAGCGCTGCAGAAAGCTGCTGGCATCGAACTGGTGGCAATGGACAAAACCGGTACGGTGACCATTGGCAAGCCGCAGGTGGTAGGGATTGAGACCGAGCCTGGGGTTGAGCAACAGGAGTTGTTGCGTTTTGCTGCGGCTGTGGAAAGTCACAGCGAGCACCCCTATGCGAAGGCGATTTTGGCCCGGGCTGATGGGTTGGCTCCGCTTTCGGCGAGTGGATTTCTGGCGGAGGTTGGTAAAGGGGCTGAGGCGATGGTTGAGCAGCGGCGGGTTCGTATTGAATCGGCCCCCCTTGAGAACCGTTTTGGCGCCGCAGTTTCGGTGTTGCTGGTGAGCTTTGATGGCAAAGCTGCAGGTTGGATCGGAGTGGCGGATACGGTTCGGCAAGAAGCGGCTGAGGCAGTGGGGAAACTGATTGCGGACGGGAAAGAAGTGGTGATGTTGACCGGCGATCGAAGTAGCGTGGGTGCATCTATCGGGAAACTGGCCGGCATTACCAAGGTAGAAGCGGAAGTTTCACCGGCTGGAAAGCTGGAACGGATCGGTAAGTGGCAAGCGGATGGTAAGAAAGTTGCAATGGTTGGAGATGGTATCAACGACTCACCGGCTCTTGCTCAGGCGGATGTTGGAATCGCGATGGGTGGGGGCACCGATGTGGCTATCGCTTCAGCCGATATTGTGTTGCTTCGGTCTGATTTGCGGCTGGTCCCGCAGGCCTTGCTGATTGCAGCGAAGGCTATGCGGGTTATCCGTCAAAATATGGTTTGGGCGTTCCTGTTCAATGCCCTTGCTATTCCGCTGGCGGCCGGCGTTTTCCAACCATGGTTTGGTTGGGGACTCTCGCCGATGGTTTCTGCTGCTGCCATGGCCTTATCGAGCGTCACCGTTGTGCTGAACTCACTTAGGCTGACGCGGATTAACCGTTGACCACGCGCTTTCTTGTGGCTTCGCCTTTCTTACCCTTGCGAGTATTTTCCATTCGTTCCTGAGCTGCCAGGAAGGCGTCCATCAGACGTTCGCCCTCAACCTGAACAGCGCCGGTGCTGAATGTAAGTGGAGTTTGTCCGAGGTTGCGTAACTGGTAATCCCAGAACTTTTCGGCAACACCATCAATGCGTCGTTGGGCTGCGTTGCCCAGTTCGCCGGTAAAGACCAATAACCATTGGTCGTCACTGACGCGAGCGGCAAAATCTTTTTCGCGGATGTTTGCTTGGATCAGCTTCACAGCTGACTGCATTAGATCGTCCATCTGGGTACGCGTCTGGCTGGACACAATCTTCGAATAATCATTGATACCGCAGGCAATCACAACACCGGTGATTGGATTCGTCATTTCCAGAACCCGATTCAACGTCTGCCGGTCGTGCATGCCTGGGGGCAGTGAAAGTGGCGCCGTGACAACTGGTGCGGCGGATTGCGCTTCAGGTGTTAGGACACTGGCAACTTCCGCCAGATCGGTTCTCTCATCAAGAAGAATCGAATCTTCTGGCAACAGTTCATCCGATTGAACCTGAGCCTGCCGCGAGTTATTCAACAAGCGATACAGGAGTTCATCATGTTCGCTATCGCCGGAACCAACTGAAATTGCTGGCGCAGCCTTTGGACGGACCAAACGAGATGGTTCCCGTAATTGGACTGAACTTGCTTCCTGCAACAGGTAATCCGATTCGGCAACGGGTTGGGGTACTGCGGATTGCAAATCTTTCGACGCACTGGCACGAATGATTTGATCGAGCAGCGCATCGGCAGGTTCCGCCTTCGGACGGGCTAATCGATTTAGTTCAGCATGCAGTGAGATATCAGCGACTGTTTGTTCGGGCAGGAGAATCGAAACTGGAGCAAGCTCGTCTGCGGGCTTCATGCTCGCCTCCAAACTTGAGACTCGTTCAATTTCCGATTGCAAATACGCAGACTGGTCGCTAGTGAGTTTTTCGCCTTCAAACCAGTAGGATTCCGACTGCAAATCCTCTTCTACTGCTTGAACTGCTATTGGTTCAGCCGCAGTGATTATTTCAGATTGATCGGCCTGGGTAACGCGATGTAATTCAGCTTCCAGCCAGATATTGACCAGATCGCCTTTCGGTTCTTCTTGAGCGGCAATCGTAACTGATTGTTGTTCTTCTACTTTGGCTACCACTGCAACTGGTTCTGACGGCAAGGGCCGAACAAGCTGAGCTTCAAATCGAGCCTTAGCCTGTGATTTCAGCCGTTGAATTTCTTCGCGAACGTTGCTCGTCTTAACGGTCTCTTCCACGACCTTAGGCACTTCCGGTGCCGCCTCAACTATTGTGGCTGCAATTGGCTGGGTCTGGACGACTTCGACTATTTCCGGTTGGGTTGAAACATGCTCAATCGTAGTTTCAGTCACAGCGGCAGTTTGCTGTGATGTTGCTTCCAGCGTATTGGAAATTGCGCGCCGGTTTGCCATTAGTGCGACACGAGCCATCACTTCAGGGCGAACCCACTCTTTGTCGGTGCTCTTTGCCGCTTTGGGCGCTCTTGGGGCGGCCTTCGATTCAATAACCACTGTTTCTGCAACTTCAGCAGGTGGCATGATCTCAGCAGCTACTTCCCTTACCGCAGGCTTAGTTCGTTTTGGCCGTTCGGAAACGGATTGAATCTCTGTGAACTCAGTATTGGTTGCACTGATTCTGGCTGAAAGCACTTCTGCCCGGGTATCGAAAGCGGTTTGGTCTTGTTGAGCCGTATACTCAACTACTGGTGCAGGTTGTTCTGCCGCTGTTGGTGTGGCAACGGAAACAGGGGCCGCAGACGATTTTTGAGCCGCTGGATTGTTTGTTAGAATCAATCCCGCGTGACGTGCTGCCGCAAAGAACTGCTCAAGAAAATTCTGGGGAACTATGCTGCCAGGATCAAGAAGCGCACGACGCTCCTGCTCCTCACGCCGAACACGCAGTTCAATGTTCTTTTCCCGTAACTGCTCATTGTTGCCTTTCAAGTAATCGCAAACCAAAGCGACAAATGCCGCTCCGAGGACGACTACCAGACTGACGAATATTTGTAGTTCGAATGCTCCGATGTCCATGGCTACTCACTAAATATATCGGCCAGTGGTTGTTAGGAGATTAGGAGGAATGCGAAAAATAGTGAGGTTCTTTTTGTCTTGACCCGGGCTAGAGGTACTAGGGAAATGGGACAACAGACAGGCAAGTCACTTAAAATAAATGACTTGCGTCCTAATGCGCTTAATGGTCGGAGCCTAAAGAACTCCACCTAATCGGCGGCCGGGCAGATTGGACGTGTTGCGGTTTTTCTGCTGAACTGGTCCGTCAGAGCCGTCTACAGTTCTTTTTTGAGGGGATTGGCCAAATTCAAGATCTTCCTGGGTAAACGACAAAGGACGATCAATTACCATCTCTACAGTGCTTCCACGGGCCAAAATCGCATCCGGTCCGCGTGAGGCCAAAACACCGATCAAGCCAGCTGCGGCACCAATTCCGGCACCAATCAAAGTGCCCGTGAGTGGTGCTCCGCTCACTGCTCCGCCGATTCCGCCAACTGAAGCGCCCGCACCTGCGACCGATCCGATAGTCATCAAATCACCAGCTTTGTTGCCTTCGCTCTTGATTTTGCCTTCAGTTCGATCCAGTTCTTCCTTACCGCGCCCATCGATTGCACCGACACGAGCCCTAAACTCGCGAGTGACGCCGTTGGGCAGAGTAAGCGTATCAAAGCGAAGATAGAGTTCGCCGCGTCCCTTCATTCTTCCTGGACGCTTCACTTGCGTAACAGTTCCTGCAACATAACTACCGGGTGGGATGACGATGCGCCCGCCGGCGAGAATCGGAAAGGCTGTTTGCAGGTACACTCGGTCCCCTTCGGCGGCGTTCTTGGTGGAGACGCTGTTGATTAATTCCAGCGGAATCGAGGTTCCAGAGCCAACCACAAACCCATTCTGCGGCGCTTCGGTGACCTGTTTAAAGCCTGTTTTTTCTTCCGTTGTGCTTTGCGGCTGCGCTAGCAAAAGCGATGTAAACAAAATTGCCGTAATTCCGGGGGCGAGTTGCATAATAAATCTCCTGCTCATTCAGCCTGTATTTTGATTGTAGAGCACATAAGGTCTTGAACGCATATAGAATGCTTACGGTTTCACCACTTTTTCCACAGGGAGGCGCAAACCAGCCGGCGAAGTCTCACTACCCATGCGTAGTTGCACCTCGGCCACGGAATCGACATTGGCCGGCAATCGGAGATTTATTTGATAAAGTCCGGCGAAACCTGGGGCGAGTCCGGCGTACAGCACGGCGTTTGAGGGCAGAACTTCACCATTAATCAGGATCCGGAAATCGCTTATATTTTCCACTTGGGCCGCGATGGTTGCAAGCGCACCAGGCCCGGCAGGCAAGGGAAGTGTCCTCCCCAATCCGGTGCCAAACAGCAGCACAACCTCATTTGCCTTGGCCGGGTTCTCCTCCGAACAAAGTTGTCCATTGGTATGTACAGCAATTATGGTTGCCGCGTTCAGTTGAAATAGTCCTGGTTCGGCGTCAATGATTTCAAGCTCCGCCCTTGGGCCCGCCAAAGAGTCGCACAGTATCTGAAGATAGCGTTTGCCGGTGCGCATGTTGGACGGCACCAGGAAATTAATTTGTGTTGGAGAGACGAACAAAAGCGGTGCTGGAATGTTGTCAATGGCCACTCGGGAACAAGTGCCATTAAAGTAATAAGGAAGTGTACCCGCTGCTACGTCGCTTGCTGATGCGCCTGCTGTTGCGGTTGCCAATCCCCGGCCGTAGATCGTACCAATGCCATAAGGAGCAAATCTACCTGATTTGTTCGTCGCGGCATGAACGATGCTTTGGGCGGAATAAAATGGCGCATTCTGCGCTGGCGACTGCATGGCCCAAACGGTGCCAAGCAAGAGCGCTGCCCATCCTGGCAGACACTGCATAAATAAATAAGGGGGCCGAAGCCCAAGCCTCTACCCCCAGTGTACAATTTTTCCTGTTGCCCTAACGCTTCACAGGTACAGTAGTTCCGCTTTGCGTAGTCACACCACCCATAGTGATCACCACCGGGATGTCACCATCGGAGAGTGTTTGTGGCAGACGAACATTGAGTTGGAACACTCCGCTGATCAAGCCTGGAGCAAGGCCAACGTACAGAATGTCGGCTGCGGCCAACTGCGTTCCGCCAATTGTGATTGTATAAGGATCGTTCACGCGCGCAATTCCGTCTGGAACTTCACCGGCCTGATAAACAGGATTTGAGAAGCCCAAACCAGTTGCATAGAGCGTGATCACGTCGCCAGGTTTGGCTGATACGCCGCCTGCAACCACTGCCGGGGCAGCCAGAATCTTTCCATCTACCGTCGTTGCCGCGATGCTTTTTGAAGCGCCGAAAGTGAAGAAGGCCGGAGAATACCTGGCAATCGTCACAGTTCCCTGATCTGATTTCAATTCGTTCGGTGATCCGGGATTGAGAATCACGAACACCGAAACAGGGCCGGTTTGTGTGATGGTGGGAACCTGGAAATTGATCTGGTCATTTTGCACATAAGTGATTGGGGCACGTTGGCCTGCAATTTCGACTGCGACGCAGCCTAGTTGCTTGGGCACGTTTCCATTCACCAAATCACCGGATCCCAGACTGCGAGTGCGGCCTGCAACTTCAAAGTCGAGACCAAATACGGACCCGAGTGTATTTGCTGCAAGGGTTGTGGAGAAGCTGGCGGCGTTAGCCAGGCTGCGCAACGTCGGCCGTTTGGTCAAAGTGCAAGCGCCTTTCGCCTTGATGCGAAGTTGCGTTGAATAGATACGGTCGCCAGAATTGGCCCCATTGTTGTTTGCCGCGTTTCCAGCTACGTACAGGATAATATCGCCCACTTCATTTGCAGGCGGTGTCCACTCCAATTCCCATTCGCCGCTATTGGCCTGGCCTGCGAATGAAGTAGCGGCCATGTGCGTGACCCATTCCAAACCGCCGCCGCAAGGAGCACTACCAGTTACACAGGCGACGCGGATCATGTTTGCAACAGGCGTGAAGGAGCCAGCCTGAAGCTGATCGTTCGACGCCTGCCGCGCGGTCAATTCAAAACCCCAACGAAGGCCTTCGGGGTGTTCCACCCGAACTTTCACTATCTGTTTCACACCTGGCGTGTAATCGGTAGCTGTAACCGTGACTTTTCCTACGGTGTCAGGGTTCAAGGCAAAGGTGCGATGGCAGGAGGCACAAGTTGTAGCCGTGTCATCGCCTGCAACGCCGGCGCGGCGGATGGGGGGGCCGTTGGAAAAGCCCATTGCTGCCGGAATGGCACAGAGCATTCCAAGTGTGAAGACAATGCGAATCGTGGAGGTTGTTTTCATGATTTACCTTAGGATTGTGATTAAAGCGGAAGACTGTGTTTTTTGCCCATTGATGGAAGCTTCAATGGGTTGATCTCCGTTCGGCACAGTCGCCGGAACGGTGATGTTGAATTGATACAAACCTGCGCCAGTAAGGCCGCCGAATGCTACTGGGCAGTCGATATTTGCGATGCGGACGGTCACCCTTCCAACTAGAGGTGCCGCGCTGGAATAGACCGAACCTGCTGGCACCGCTGGACTGGTAGCACCGAATCCAGTTCCGAACAATAGGAGTACATCAAGCGGTTTTGCTGGGATCGTTATTAGTGAAGCGCCAAACAAACCAGCCTTGGCAATAAAGGCCCCGTCTGAGAGGACGGCGGCAACATAATTCGATGGGAACATGAAGAATCCGGGCTGTTCGGAAACCAGGTTGCCGGTAAACGAATCACTGGTTACCCCGCCTGAAGTCACAGTCACCGCAACCGGACCCAAGGCCGTATCGGAAGGTGCCTGGATATTCAGTTGTGAATCGCTGATGTAGTAAATGGACGCATCTTTATTGTTGATTTTGACGCTGATGCCATCGAGCGACTTCGGCAGCACACCATTTACGATTTCCGATTCCGGGCCAGTTGTTTTCCAGACACGATTGGAAGCTGTATTGAATTTGCCATTGAGAGTCACCCAGGAACCGGATACGATACCGGATGCAAAACTGGCGCCATTGACTACGCCGGAGATGGTTGGTTTAACCACAGCGGCACCAGGTGTCAGAATATAGTTTGCAAGGAAGATTTTATCGCCTGTATTTTGTCCATTGTTGTTTGCGGCATTGCCAGCCACATATAGATGAACATTGCCAACGTTAGTTGCTGGCGGCGTCCAATCAAATTCCCATTCGCCGGTGTTGCTGGGAAATTCATGTTGAATGAATTCCAAAGGCACACTGGCCCGGCATCCTGTCGCAGGCTTGTTTCCGCCATCTTCACACTGAACAAAAATGCCAGCGCCAAGCGATGTGAAAGTACCTGCCATTCCACGAGCCTCATTGCTCACAAGTCGCGCACTTGCTTGAAAACCATACACTCTTGTAGTGGCACTGGAATCAGTAACTTTTACCTTGATTCGCTGCTTTGCGCCCGGCGTATAGGTAAGGCCGTTGGGAAACGTCAGCGACACTGATCCGGTTGCCGAGTTAACAGCGGTACCGGTGTGGCAGCCAGCTTGCGCGCATCCATTTGCTGGATCTCCTGGAGCGCTAACGCTGCGCGGCGCCGGTCCTCCAGAGTGCGCCAATAGAAGTACAGGCACAACACAGAGAATAGCGGCAAACTTGCCAAAAAGTATTTTACGGTTCTTTTCCATATGATGGGTCTAACCCAGATCCTTTTCAGTTTACTCGAACATTTTGCGCTTCAGCGAGCGCTGGTCAATTTTCACAAATCATTTACAAAACATCTATCGATAGGTTACAAGTGTAAACAACTGAAGGGCTTTTCGCGAGGTTGTTGACATTGGCAAGTTCTTCATCTGCTCTTCGTCGAGCCACTTATATTGACCGGAAATCCTTCCGCTTTTCGCACGAAACACCCGAAAGTGATAGATATGATTGGTGATGCTGTGTCGAAATTCCCCGACTGATTCACCCAGTACCACGTCCGGCAGGTGCTCCAATTCTGGCAGCTCCCAAAATCCGGCCATCTTTTTTGCATCGGCAGGTTGCTGCCAACACAATAGCTTTCCATCTCGTTCCAGCAAAAGTAAGGTACGTTGCTTCCGAAAGATCTCCATTTTCTTAGGCTTGAACGGCAGTTCGCGCTCAATCCCCTGGGCCTTTGCCTGACACAGGTTCTCAACCGGGCAAAGGTGGCATTGTGGTTGCCGAGGCAGGCAAACCGTGGCGCCAAGTTCCATCATCGCCTGATTGTGTAAACCCGCGTTGCCTGCATCCAACAATTTACCTGCAATAATAACTAATGCTTGCTTTACTTTGGCACTTGCCACATCGCCTGTTTCGGCAACCATGCGGCTGGTGACACGGATCACGTTGCCATCGACTGCGGGGTAAGGCAACCCGAAGGCGATGCTTGACACCGATGCCGCAGTGTAATCTCCTATTCCTGAAAGTTCTCGAATTTGCTTGTAGTTGGAGGGAAACCCACCAAGTTCCACAATCTGGCGAGCTGCCTTTTGCACATTTCTGGCGCGTGAATAGTACCCAAGCCCACTCCATGCGGCCAGCAGTTCTGGTTCTGGAATGGCCGCTAGATCCGCAACAGTTGGAAACTGCTTCAGAAATCGGTGATAGTAGGGAATTACGGCTGCAACCCTGGTTTGCTGCAGCATGATTTCTGAGATCCAAATTGCATAGGGGTCACCTGTGTTGCGCCATGGCAGATCGCGTGCGTTGGCTCTATACCATTTGGCAAGCGCCTTTTGGAATTTCGGGACGGGTATGTTTACAGCACTGCCGAGGGCGGCGGGCTTGGGTCTCATATAATAGAAGTATTCCCTTGGAAGAATCTATTGTCATCCGTGGCGCGAAAGTTCACAACCTGAAGAACGTTTCGCTTTCCCTGCCACACAACAAATTAACGGTGATCACGGGCGTATCAGGCTCGGGAAAATCGTCGCTGGTATTCGACACAATCTACGCCGAAGGACAGCGCCGCTATGTGGAATCGCTTTCCGCCTATGCGCGGCAGTTTCTGGATCGTATGGAAAAGCCGGCAGTGGAGGAGATTACAGGCATTGCCCCGCCCATCGCCATTAGGCAGAAGAACACTACGCGCAATCCCCGCTCAACGGTTGCCACATCTACAGAGCTGTACGATTTTCTGCGTCTGCTTTATGCGCGAGCCGGGCGCACTTATTGTCCGCAATGCGGCGTTCGTGTTCTGAAAGACACGGTAGATCAGATTGCCGTGGCGATGTTGAAAGAAGAGATGGGGTCGCGATGGTATGCGCTGTTTGCCGTTGGCGAACACGCCGAAGCGCCCATGCGAGAGCATCTGATGGGTCTGCGCTCGAGGGGCTTCAACCGGCTATTTCAAGACGGCAAGATTTTCGAATTTTCAACTCCGGAATCTCTGCTGGAAATCGACTTCACCAATCCGCTGTTCATCCTGGTGGATCGCATTGCCATCAAATCCGATCTGCACGCCCGCCTGGTGGACACGGTGGAAATTTGCTATCGCGAAACCGGGGAAGTGATCTTTGAACAGGCTGCGGTTGCTGAGCCGCGCCGCGTTCGCTTCAGTGAGAAATTCTCCTGCAAAACCTGCGATATCACGTTCCCGGAACTGGAACCGCGCATGTTCAGCTTCAACAGTCCATTTGGAGCCTGCCCGCGCTGCCAGGGTTTTGGCAACGTCGTTGATTACGACATGGATCTGATTATTCCTGATCCCTCGCTTTCGATTAATCAGGGTGCCATTGTGCCTTGGACGAAAGATGCCTACAGCAAATGGCGCAACGAATTCAAAAGTGCATTTAATACCTTCCCAGTAAACGTTCCATATTCCACCCTTTCGGTTGAGCAAAAGAAGACAGTGGAAAAGTATG
>JBBRJC010000027.1:0-14651 GCA_038220135.1 Bryobacterales bacterium
TCCTGCAGACTGAGCGTGGCAGTTTCAACAGCGTGGCGCTGCACAATCCAACCAGCCGTACCAAACATCACAGTAAGCAGTAATGCGGTAGACAACCAGAGCTTCGTCAAAATTCCGAAGCGCGGCATAGCTAATCTCCACCGCCTGGATACAGCATGCGTTCGTTGGGAACGGCCGGATAATCTTTGCCGTACTTGTCTTTGTGCGGCAACCCAACATTGCCCGCCTCAGAGACTTGAACACGGCCAATGGGCGTCCCGGAATCGCCTACGCGCAGGCGGCGTTCCACAGCTTTCATCACCGCATCGGTAGAGCGTTCATGCCAGATCTTCAAAACGTATTCACCCGCTGGAACGTTTTGGATATTGAAGCGCCCATCTTTGTCGCTAACGGCAAACCATGGCGACGGCGTCACCACAACCACAGCGCTCATGTTGGAGTGGATATTGCAAAAGACGCGAACAATGCCGGCGCGGCGGAAAACTACTTTCTGCGTCCCTCCAGGTGGGTACAGTCCGGTATCGAAGGGCTGCCCGCTGAAGGTGGAAAAGGCGTTGTGGAAGATAGGATCGTTGTTGGGGAAAGCAAGCTCACTACCCTGTGGCATCACCACCACGTGCGGGATAAATCGCTTGCCCTTCTGGTTGATGGTGAACGTGCGGCGCGTAGCAATAGGTGCCGGACCACTCACTGGTTCAAGCCAAACAACAACACCCGAATAATCTTTCAGTTTAAGGACAGAAGCTTCGCGCGAACCAGTAAGTTCGAACTCGCCGGCCACGATTCCGGCTTGCACCTGCGCCGTAAGTAGGATGCTAAAACAGGTACGCGATAGCCAGGTCATAACGTTGGTTCACTCGATTGCCGAGGCCTAAATAAAGAGTCTTGATATTCACTGCCTCAAAGCTTAAGACAACATTCGGAGCAAGTCGGAACATGATATTCGCCGCACCCTGCCGATTTCGTGCATTCTGTCCGCGCAGCAAGTCTGCATTGCGGTCGTCATGTATGCCAGCCATGAAATTTAAGGTGATTCGGTCCGTTGGCAAAATGGAGAATTGGGTCCAGCCGCCTTGCGTGTGTACCGGAATTGCTGTGTTGTCTGGAAGTACCCTCAGGCCGTTGCGAAACGCTCCCATGTGTTGAATATTTTCACCGCTCCAAAAAATACCGGTCCATTCCAGCTTCGAGAATGGCGCAACAAGCCAGTCGACCGAAATAAGCCGCGATGGCACCGATGCACCGATGCTCCGCACATGCGATTGGCTGGTGGAAAAGCCGGGGGCGATTTCAATGCGCCGGCCTTCGCCAAATTGGTGCGACAACTGAAAGCGGCCTTGGAATGCAGGACGGCGGCGGTCAACAATTAGCGGATTGAAAGATCCAAAATCTTCTGAAGTCTGCATCACACCCACTTGTGCTTTAAGATCGGTACCTTCGCCCATTTTGAAGCGCTGCTCAAATCGTACTTGCGGCTGCCAGCGCCACAAATTGCCCGCTCCGGTTAGTGGCGAAATACCAAGCGTGGCCAATGAATTCGGTTCACGCGGAGAGAAAATCGGTTTTTCATAGCCGAAGCGCAGCGAACTTGAAGTCCAATCGAAATCTATAGCACCTGTGCGAATGCGCGGTGGAAGGGCGTTGCCTTCGATTGTGCCATCAAAGAAATCTACAAAAATATTGCCACTTACCCGTGCACCCGCAATCGTCATTGGCCCATTAAATTTCAGCCCGATCACCGATTGCTTAATGGACAGCGCGCCATTCATACGGCTAGGCGCAAGACCGGCACTGGTACTGAAATCGGCACCGTTGTTGTGCCGCATGATTGCGTAGAGATTGGCGACAGCCATGCCTGTGATCTGTACGGGGAATTTCTGCGAGGCCTCAACCTTTGTTTGCGCCTGCTCGTCTATGCGCTTTTCCGCCACTTCAAGCCGTTCTTCAATAGATGGCTTGAGCGCTTCGGATACTGGCGCAACCGGACCTTCCAACAATTCCCGCAACTGGCGCACTTCAGTTTTCAGTTGCTTGTTTTCCTGCTCCAACTTTTCCAGCCGGTCTAGAATTGGTTGCAAGTTGGGCTGCTGTTGCGCCAATGCGCTTAGCGATATAGTCAGCAGCAATATGAAACAATTAAGCACCCAACAGCTCCTCCAATTTTTTCCGTACTTCCAGCGGCGAATATGGCTTCGCGAAAAAGGCGTTCGCGCCAAGTTCAATACTGCGCCTTGCAGCACCATATTCGGTGGAAGCGCTCAACACCAGCACGGGGAGAGCAAAAAATCGATTGGACGCGCGTAGATGGGTGATCAACTGAAAACCGTCGACCAACGGCATATTCAAATCCGTCAACACCGCGCACACCTCCCCACCAAATTCCCCTTCCAGATAGTCTATTGCTTTTTGCCCATCTTCCACCATTATCGTCCGCAGTCCGGCGATTGCCGCAAGTGCAACTTCCAGGGGAGTACTGGCCATCAGTGTGTCTTCAACAAGTAAGGCAGTCCGCATCTACACCCGCTTATGGAAGGAACCGGTAACCCACGCCATGCACTGTCAGAAAGTGCCTTGGAACATTGGTATCGGCTTCAAACTTTTGCCGTAGCTTCACCACATGCGCATCCACAGTTCTTGTATTGGGAAAAGAATCGTAACCCCAGACGGAATTCAGAATCACGTCGCGAGTGAGCGGTCTGTCCGGGTTTTGCAAAAAGAAAATCAGCAGATTGTATTCCGCTGGCGTCACCTTCACCTCAGCACCTTTTCGATGAATCAAGCGGCGCTCCAGATCGATTTCGGTGTCGCCGAAGTGCATCACCTTTTGCCCATCGCTGCCAGACCGGCGAAGCACCGCCCGAATTCGCGCGATCAACTCCCGGCGCCCGAAAGGCTTCACCACGTAATCGTCGGCGCCAATTTCAAGCAGCAGAACCTTATCCACTTCATCGCCCAAAGCGCTTAATACGATAATCGGCGTCCGTATCCGGTCTTCCCGAAGCCGCTTGCAGATTTCCGTCCCATTCAAACCGGGCAGGCGCAGATCCACCAACAGCAGATCGGGCTTCAGCGTGAGTGCGCGCTCATAACCCTCGCGACCATTACTGGCAGTGAAAACCTTATATTCTTCCTGCTCCAGCATCACCTGAATCGTGTCGCGGAGGCTGTCATCATCGTCGATAACCAAAATGGATTGCATTGCGTCTATGTATACGAGGGCTGCGGAACTGATGGACAGAACGATTGTAACGGAAAGATGCGACGAAAGCGCTGTATGGTGCATCTCATTGTTAGTGCTGTCCTCGCTGACACTCTGATTCGACCTGATATATTGAACATTAATCCCATGAAAAAGCTGATTGCGAATTTTCTCCTTGCCGGTCTTTGTGTGTTTGGCCAGTACACGGTAGCCCCGGGTGGCGGGGCACCGGCAGACTTGGATGCGGGCTTCACAGCGATGCTGGAAAAGAGCGGGACGAAATTGATGAAGGGTGACCAGCAGATTGCCGAAATTTGGTTTCGTGCGGCGCTCCCTGCAGCGGCTAAATCCAGCGAACCAAACATCACAATGGGCATGGTGCCCCACGGTACATTGCTAGCAGTAATGAAGGTGGATGTAGTTCATGCAGACCGCCGTGGTCAGCAAGTTAAACCCGGCACCTACACCATGCGCTATAGCTATTTCCCGGAAAATGGTGACCATCAAGGTGCCAGTCCCCAACGCGATTTTATGTTGCTCACGCCAACCCGCGTCGATAAGGATTCAACCGTTGTCCCCAACTTTGACCAGATAGTGGATTGGAGCCGCAAAGCTTCTGGAACACCTCACCCATGTGTGTTCAGCTTCTGGAAGGAAGATCCGAAAATTTACAAAGATGGCATGTTGGACAAGCAAGGTGAACATGATTTCGTGCTGATGCATAAACTGGGCGACATTCCGGTTTCCATCATCCTCGTCGGCAAAGCTGAAGCATAATCACTCAAGCAGGAGTACACTATTCGGTGATGCTCCGTTATTCCTTGATCGCTCTATTCGCTGCGGCTTGCGCGCTGGCGGCTGGCCCCACGGTGGTGCGCCTGTTCCCCAACGGTGCACCCAACAACTGGACGCCTCCACCGGGCGGCGAACAATCAGAAGATCGTGGCATAGATGGCGTGGTTGACCGTTCGCTCTCTAACATCACAGATCCAATCATCACCATCTTCCAGCCCCCTGTTACAAAACGCACTGGCGCGTCGATATTGATTGTCCCCGGCGGCGGCTATTCGCATTTGGCCTATGACAAGGAAGGGCTCGACATCGCAAAATGGCTCAACACATTTGGCATAACAGGCATTGTCTTGAAGTACCGGATGCCGGAAATGCCTAAGGATGCTGCGGCGCGGCGCAACGCCATGTTTGGGGATGCAAAGGAATCAGCAAAGGCCGTTCATGTCGCCATGGAAGACGCAAAGCAGGCAATGAAGCTTATCCGCGAAAATGCCCGGGCCTGGAATTTGGATAAAGATCGCGTAGGCATGATGGGTTTTTCTGCCGGTGGGCACTTGGCGGCATTGATGGGCATGGAAACGGATGAGGCGATCCGGCCCAACTTCCTGGCACTGCTCTATCCAGCAATGCCCGAAAAATTGTACGTTACCAAAGATACGCCGCAAACCTTTCTCGCCCACGCCGATGATGATGGCCTGACGTCGGAAAACAGCATTCGCTTTTATCTGGCTTTGAAGAAAGAAAAGGTTCCCGCAGAGCTGCACATTTTCAGTGGTGGCGGCCATGGGTTCGGTATCAAAAAGTCTGGTAAGACATCGGAAAGCTGGCCGGAGCGTTTTGAAGCATGGTTCAAAGCAATGAAGTGTCCTTGTGAAAACTGACTTCGATCATTCATTGGCCGATTGGGAAGGTGCAGGAATAATCACGCCGGAAACGGCTGCGGCCATTCGTTTGTTTGAGGAAGCACGCATCGAGACAGCCACCACCAACTGGCCCGCAATGCTGGCCATGGCCTTCGGCGGGTTGATGCTTGGCGCAGGCGTTTTGCTGTTTATCTCGGCTAATTGGGATCAGCTTTCGCCCACCGCGCGGTTTTCTATCGTGGTAGCGGCCATCGGTCTGTTGCATGGGCTTGCCGCATGGAGCCGAGCAAAGTCAGAAATTCTGGCGATGACTCTGCACGCAGTTGGAACGATTGCAGTGGGTGGCGGCATTGCCCTGTGCGGGCAGATTTTCAATATGTCATCGCACTGGTCGAATGCGATAGGCCTGTGGGCATTGGGTGCTTTAGGTGGATGGTGGTTGCTGCGCGAGTGGCCGCAGTTTGCGCTGGCCGCAGTGCTGGTGCCCACCTTCGTTGCTGCAAAGTTGGAGGATCTTTTCCTACAACCTGGCCAGAACCGTGACACTTGCTTAGGCAGCTTTGCCGCAGTTATTGCAATCGTCTATATCAGTAATAAACCATCCTGGATTACTCATCTGGAAAGGCGCGCACTTCTTTGGCTGGGTGGATTAGCAATCGTGCCTGCAGTAATCGCCATGGGAGAGGGACGTTATGCAGGGGAATTGGCGTGGTGGAAACTCGGG
This sequence comes from Bryobacterales bacterium, assembly GCA_038220135.1. Classification (GTDB taxonomy): domain Bacteria; phylum Acidobacteriota; class Terriglobia; order Bryobacterales; family Bryobacteraceae; genus JANXSF01. The sequence continues at coordinate 5,579 of JBBRJC010000027.1, forward strand.
TTTTCCTTTGCTGCTTTTGTGTTGACATGTGCACTGACGCGAACTGTTCAATGGGAATACATTGTAGTTGCAGCATGGTGTGCTATTCCCTTCAGTGATCGATTCGATTCATTGGCCAACCACATTCACCTATTCGCCGGTGGCGCAGGCTTGGCCGCATGGGGCGTTACTCAGTACAACAAGTTATTGATCAACTGGGGCATTGTGTTGGCAGGTATCGCCATCGTAGTGTTCTTTTTCTCCAGCGTGTTTGACAAACTAAGTCGAAGCTTTGGTCTTATCGTTGCCGGAGTAGTGCTCATCGGTGGCGGTTTTCTGCTGGATCGCTTGCGGCGAGATCTGATCGGCAGGGCTGAGCACGCGCAATGAAAAAAGGTCTGATTCTCGCCGCCTTCCACGTGGCCTTAATCCTCACGATAGGCGCGCAGTTTGCATACGACCGGGCCACAGCTCCTCGCGGTTGGATGCGTACCAGGCCCTATGATCCCAGCACGCCGTTGCGCGGGCGATACGTAACCATGCGGGTCTTAGCGAAGAAAGACCCGGAATTCCCCGCTGCCAAAAAGGATATGGGCGAATACAATTTTGATCGCAGCGTGGCACTCTATGTCCGAGACAATCAGGTCTGGGCACGCAGTATAAACAATCTGAGCGGGCAATTCTTTGGCCGCATCGACAAAGATGATGAAGTAGAGCTTCAAGCCCGGGTCGACTTCTTCATCCCCGAAAACAGTGCCGATCCATCGCTCGTGAAGCCTGACGAAGAACTATGGGTTGAAGTAACCATACCGCGCATCGGGCCACCCCGCCCTGTACGCCTCGAAGTGCGTAAAAAGCCCGTCCCTCCGCCGCAGCCTTTACAATAGTAAGTAAGCCAGCATGATTTCAATCGACGAGCAAATCGCCTACATCCGCAAAGGTATGTCCGAACTGATCCGTGAAGAAGACCTTCGCGAGCGCCTGAAGACTGGCCGCCCCCTCCGCGTCAAAGCCGGGTTCGATCCTACAGCCCCGGATCTGCATTTGGGCCACACCGTTCTCATCCGCAAGATGAAGCACTTTCAAGACCTGGGCCACACCGTTCTCTTCTTGATTGGCGACATGACCGGACTCATCGGCGATCCCACAGGTCGCAACATCACCCGCCCTGCCATGACCCGCGAAGAGATCATGAAGAACGCCGAAACCTACAAAGAACAGGTGTTCAAAATTCTTGATCCAGCCAAGACGCAAATCATGTTCAACAGCGAATGGCTGGGCGCTCTTGATTTTCCTGCGCTTGTAAAACTGTGTTCAAAATACACCGTAGCGCAACTGCTGGAGCGTGAAGATTTTTCGAAACGTTACAAAGAAAACACCCCCATTTCAGTGCATGAATTCCTATACCCGCTGGCGCAAGGGTACGATTCCGTAGCCATGGAATGCGACGTGGAACTGGGCGGCACCGATCAGAAATTCAACCTGCTGGTGGGTCGCGAACTGATGCGCGACTACGGCAAGGCCCCGCAAATTGTCGGCACCGTACCGCTGCTTGAAGGCTTGGATGGCGTTGAGAAAATGTCGAAGTCGAAGGGTAACTACGTCGGCATTACTGAAGCGCCAGAAGTGATGTTCAACAAGCTGATGAGCGTTTCCGACACGCTCATGTTCCGTTACTACGAACTGCTCACCGATAAAACCACCGCCCAGATTGCCGAGATAAAGCAGCAGCATCCGAAAGAAGCAAAAATGAATCTGGGCAAGCTGATCGTGGCTGATTTCCACGGTGCCGCAGCCGCCGAGCGCGCTGCAAGCGAGTGGACCCGCGTGATCTCTCAAGGCGAAGTCCCGGCCGATCTGGAAGAGTTCCGCATTGAAGAAAGCCCGGTCCGCCTCGATAAATTAATCGCCAAAGCGGGCCTTGCCGATTCCGTCGCCGATGGCCAGCGCAAAGTTAAATCGAACGCTGTTGAAGTTGATGGCGTCAGAATAAATGAGTTGAAGATGATCGAATTTCCAGGCTCGTATGTGGTTCGCGTTGGCCGCAAATGGAAACGAATAAGCGGCTGATATGTTGAACCTGAGCGACAATTTGGCACAAAGCATAGCCGCGCTGAAAGCACACAAGATGCGTGCAGCGTTGACCATGCTCGGGCTTACCATGGGCGTCGCCACTTTGATCACTGTGGTCACCATCGTAGAAGGCGCAAACCTTTACGTGGAACAGAAGATTGCCAACCTTGGCACCAACGTCTTTCGAGTGGCCCGCACTCCGTTCGCCGCAACTGATTTCAACGTTGTCATCAAGGCGCTGAAATACAAGAAGATCGAAATGGGCGACGTCGAAGCGGTTGCCCCACAATGCATGCATTGCAGCGCGGTTGGCGCATCGGCTTCCACCTCGGTCCGCGTGCGCTATGGCAGCAACGAATTGGCGGATATCAGCCTCTACGGCCACACCGCAAACATGAGCATTGTCGATACCCGAACGGTGGAGCAAGGCCGCTATTTCACTGACGGAGAAGACACCCGCTCCGCCAACGTCTGCATTATTGGTGCCATGTTAGTGGACCAGTTTTTTCCCGGCCAGAACCCGCTTGGGCACGTGGTCAAAGTGGGGAAAGACGAATTCACGGTAATCGGCACCTTTGAAAAAATCGGTTCAGTTCTGGGCCAGGATCAAGACAACTTCGTCGTGATTCCCATGCAGACTTATCTACGCCAGCGCGGCATGCATACAGCCGTAACAATGCAGATTCAAGCCCTCGGCGGAGAGAAAATTCTAGAAACCGCACAAGATGAAATTCGCCTCGCTCTGCGCGCCCGCCGGCACGTTCGCCCTGCCGCGGACGACGATTTCTTTATGGCCACCAGCGAAACCTACATGTCACTTTGGGCTAGTATCAGCGGTGCATTTTTCGCCGTATTTGTGATGGTCAGCGCCATCTCCGCCATCGTTGGTGGCATAGTCATCATGAACGTTATGCTGGTCAGCGTCACCGAACGAACCAAGGAAATTGGCGTACGCCGCGCAATGGGGGCAACACAGCGTGACATCCGACAGCAATTCCTGGTGGAATCTTTGATTCAGTGTTTGATCGGCGGCATAATTGGTATCGGCATCGGTTTCATATGTGCAACCCTGCTTCGCCAATTCACCAGTTTTCCAGCGTCCGTTCGCTTTTCAGTAGCCTTCGGCGGTATGGCACTAAGCTCAATCATTGGGCTTTTCTTTGGAATCTATCCGGCAGTGCAAGCCAGCAAGCTTGATCCCGTGGTTGCGTTGAGGGCCGAATAAATGACACGTTCCGAAGCTCTTGAAAATATCCACATCGCCTTCGACACGCTGCGCGCGCACAAAGTCCGTTCCGCACTTACCATTCTCGGCATCGTGATCGGCGTCACCTCAGTCATCTCCGTCGCTTCCATTATTGAGGGGTTGAACCGGTTCGTTCAAATGAAGGTAGAAGCCTTCGGCCCTCGTACCTTCTTCCTGGCGCGATTCAACATGGGTCCACGTCTGGGCAACATACCTGAGAAAATACGCAAGCGAAAATATATTGACTACGCCGACGCCGACTATTTGCGTGCCACCTGTCCTTCACTAATCACCGCCACAGCCTTCGCCACACGCGCGTTTTTCCTGGGCGAATCGAACGAAATCAGCTATGGTAGTGAGCGTGTGGAGCGCATTTTTGTCCGCGGTGTTGAGCCCGAATATGCCGACGCGCTTCCACAATTTTCCGCCGCCGAAGGCCGATTTATTTCCCGCTACGACGAAGATCATGGCCGCGCCGTGGCTGTGCTTGGCAGCAGCATTTCAGAATCCCTCTTTGGCTCAGCAAATGCAGTTGGGAAAATTGTCCGTTTAAATGGAAAGCTGTACGAAGTGATCGGCGTTCTGGAAAAAGACTCCGGCTCGTTTGGCGGCCCGGGTATAGACCAATTCGTCGTCATCCCGCTGAGTGATTTCCGCAAGAATTATCCAGCCACCAAAGAAATCGCCATTGCATTCATCGTCGATAAAAGCGCCCCTGTTGAAAAAGGGAAAGACGAAGTGACTGAAGCCATGCGCCGTCGCCGCCACGTGCCCACCAATGCCGACGACGATTTCGAAATGATTTCACCCGATTTCATCAGCGCATTATGGAAACAGCTTACCGGCGCATTGGTGATTCTCACGGGAATTATCAGCTCCATCGGCCTGCTGGTCGGCGGAATCGGCGTGATGAATATCATGCTCATATCCGTTACCGAACGCACGGCTGAAATCGGTATACGCAAGGCTGTAGGAGCCAGGAAAAGTGATATCCGCCTGCAATTCCTGTTTGAAGCGATAGTTTTGACCCTCATTGGCGGCATACTTGGTATCGTATTAGGAGGGCTTATTGCTTTCGTGGTGCGGACGCTCGCGCCATCAGTTCCAGCCACTTTATCCCTCCTTTGGGTCGTGCTTGGTGTTCTCATTTCAATGGGCGTTGGCTTGTTTTTCGGTTACTACCCTGCAAACAGAGCAGCGCAACTCGATCCGATAGTTTGTTTACGGTACGAATAGATGATTCCAAAACGATACATGTTGAAGCTGGAAAACCGCGAAATTCAATTGGGCGACCGCCCGTTGATGGTCGGCATATTGAACGTAACTCCAGATTCCTTCAGTGATGGGGGCCGTTATCAGGATCCTGACCGCGCCTTCGCCCACGCTTTTGAACTGGAAGAAATGGGCGTTGACATCATCGATATCGGTGCCGAATCCACGCATCCTGGCTCGAGTCGTGTTTCTGAAGCCGAAGAATTACGGCGTCTGGTCCCAGTCCTCAAACGCTTGCGTGGAAAGCTCAGCGTGCCCATCATGGTTGATACCTATAAAGGTGCCGTTGCAGAAAAGGCTATTGAACATGGTGCGGAACTGATCAACGATCCCAGCGGCCTGACGCTTGATCCCGGTCTTGCAAAAGTGGTTGCCCAGCGCGATGTCGCCCTCATCATCAACCACATGCGCGGTACTCCCGATACCTGGGCAAAGCTTCCAAATTTGACCGACCCGATGGGTGGTGTCATTTTCGATCTTGGTGCTGCAGTAAATCGAGCGATGAAAGCCGGTGTTGATCGCGGCCGCATTATTGTTGACCCAGGACTTGGTTTCGGCAAGCGCAAGGAACAGAATTTTACATTGATCGAATTGCTGCCGGCAATGGCCAAGTTGGAAGTACCGATCATGATCGGGCCATCGCGGAAGTCATTTCTGGGGCCATACGATCCGCAAAAACCGGACTATGCCACCGCCGCCGCAGTCACCGCCTGCACGCTAAATGGCGCTCATTTGATCCGAGTGCACGACGTTGCCAGTATGCAAATTGTGGCGGCTACGGCTAACGCCATCTTGCGATCCGTTGAACAGTAACGGTCGAACTATACTTTAGGAATGCGCCCACAGCTTGGCTTTCTTGATTGCGGGGCAACCGGCTCAATCTGGCCGAGACCGTGGTCATGGAAGCGATTCGATGCTAAAGGCGCGGTCACCGTGCACGGGCCAACGCAGGACATCCGCTTGGGATATCTGCTGCGATGGCGCCGTTCAAAACGTGGACGACCAAACCTATAGTCGTGGGTCGCGCCAGTAAGTTCGTTTGCGGAACCATTACGGATAAAGTACCGTCTTCGAGAGTTCAAACGAACTCGAATGATGTTGCTAATGTTTCTAAGCGAAGCCCAGAAGTAATTTACTCCGCAACAGCAGGCTGCAGCCGCTTCGACGACAACCGCACAACCAACATTGCCACCAGGTAAAGCAGCCCGCCCAGAATCATCGTCTCACGCAACCCTAAATAGATCGCGCAGAAGATGGAACCCGCTGATCCCAGCACGCTAGACGCCGCATTGATCGACCACGCCCATCGCACGGAAGGCTTATGGAAAACTTCTAAACGGCCCAAGCCAGTGGGGAATGGCATGCCCATTACGAATCCTGCAGGGAAGATCATCAGCGCCGTAATCGTCATCTTTATCCACAATGGCAAGCCGACCAGTGCTCTGGTTACCGGGGCGGCGCTGAACGCCAGAATCGTTACCACTAGCGCCACTGCCATCAACACATTCATCCACTTACGATTGTCGTTACCAATATATTTGCGGCTCATAAAGCTGCCGCAGCCGCTGGCCACCAGCATCGAAAATATGATGATCGTCAGCGCATAAGTCGGGTGCCCAAGGAACAAGACAAATTTCTGAATCAGTGAAACCTGAATCAAAATGTAGCCCACGCCAATGCACAAGAAGTACAACAAAAACAGCTTCACGCCCGGCTCTCGCGGCAGGCTCGTCCCCAAAATCATCGGCGGCATCAGCAGCGTCACCACCACCGCAAACAAGCTGACGCCAACCAAACCAAACAATAAAGGCACGGCACGATTGATCTTATAATCGGCGCTATCCCGCGTTGCATTGCGGGCGAAATTAATCAAATCCCGCGGCTGCACGGTGTAGAAGAAGAACGGCCGGTTATCATCCACCGAAGAAATATCGTACTGGTAATTGTCGATGAACGGCTGTACGTCCTTGGCAAGCAGCACCTGCCCAAACTGATTTTTTGGCCCGTCGCCAGGCATGTAAACCACATCCATGTTGGACATCGCCGCACTGCGCCGGCCACGTTCCACATCCTCATCGGTGAATGGCTTGCGCGAAATCAGAACGGTATCGCGGGCCCCCCATGCACCAATCGCCTTCGCATCTTCACGCACCACCATCACATGCTTTGCGTAATCGGTTTCACCCAGATCGGTCAACGCCGTCCGTGCCAGAGTCAACAGCCGCAACGATTCCCGAGGCGGCTCAAAGCCCCACCGCGTGAACGCCAGAATGCCGTCATCGGTCAAATGCGAAAGGTAATCGTAGAACGCATCCGACGTGTACAGATTGTTCTCAGACAAGGCAAAAGCACCAGCAGCTGTAGAAGCCCATGTATCCACCAGCGTCGCCTGCAAAACTTGATATTTTTCCGTGCTGCGCCGCACAAAGCTGCGCCCATCTTCCACTTCAATCCGAACTTCGGGGCGCTTGTAGATGTTGTGGCTCAACTGTGCAAACTTATCGCGCATCACATCATTGGCAATAATCGGGTTGATCTCAACACCGGTAATATCTTTACTGCCTGAAGCGAGCGCCCGCATCACATCCCATCCACCACCTGGCCCAATCACCAGCGTCTTTGCTCCCGGACGAATTACATAAGGAAAGCCAGGCCCCTGATCTCGTAGATCTTTCTTCTGCTTGTCGGTCAAACGCTCCACTTCAAATTCGGAAATGCCCGTGGACGCATCGGCATCAATCACAATAAGGGCCATCCCCGATTGCTGATCGCGCTGCACGGCAATGCGCGAAATGCCATTCCACTTCACATACACTTCATCTTTCAAGGTCTGCCCTTTGGCGTACTTCACGTCGATAATTTGCTTCTTTGTGTTGTAAACCACTAGCGCCGTAAGCCACAAAGCGATCAAAACCGCACCGGCACGCATCACGCGCCATCCGGAAAGATTAAACCAAAACGATGCGGCAACAGCGAAAATCACGCCACCGGTAATCACCGTATTCGGACCGTTGAGCACGTTTAAGAAAGGAAGCAGCAACAAGCAACCGCCAGCGGCACCCAACAGATCGAAGAAATAAACACGGTCGATACGTTCGATCGTTTCCGAAATCGCAAGCGAAACAATCGCCCCCGCAACAAAGAACGGCAACGCACTTAGGAAGTAAACCGCAGCCAGTGTCCAATTGGTAAACTCACCACTTCGCGTCAAAACAAATACAAGCGATACAACCGGAATTAAGCTGTTAGCAAGCGACAACCAGCCCAACTTCGCAAACAGAGATCCACGCCACCCGGCCACAACGTAAGAAAACACGCCGCCGGCTCCAAGGCCGAAAAGCGCAATCGAAATGGCCAAAAAAGCAAAGTGGTAATAAAACACCACAGAGAAGATGCGCGTCATCGAAAGTTCAAGCAGAAGTGTCGCCATGGTGGTGAAACCAATGCCGAGGTATATCTGTTGCCAGCTTGGCTCAGATGTCTGCTGATTGTGTTGGGTTGCTGAGATACGGGACAAACCACTATCCTACCGCGTTGAAAACACTTATGGCTAGGTGTGAGAGAATGACTCGAGCATGATCTCTCGCCACGCGGCTCTCCAATCTCTGTCCGGCCTTTCCCTCTTTGGCGCCGTCACCCGCGCCACCGTCATTGACGGAAACGTGCAAATTCAAGGACAACCTATGCAATGAACCCGCGCTGGCTCGATCTATTTGTCGTTGTCCTTTACTTGATCGGTATGGCATTGATCGGCCTCCGCTTCAGAAAAGGCCAAACCACCACCGAAACATTTTTCATCGCCAAGCGTTCCATCCCCTCCTGGGCGATGGGCCTTTCCATGATGGCGACCCTAATTTCAAGCGTCACATTCGTCGCCTACCCCGGGTCTTCCTACGCCAAAGATTGGTCGTTACTAGTGCCAGGCTTCATGGTCATCGTCACTTTATTGATAGCCGGCTCAGTAATCATTCCCTTCTACCGCAAACAAGTAGGCATGAGCGCCTATGAATATTTCGAGGCCCGCTTTGGGCGCCCCACTCGCATCTATGCCTCGGTCGCGTTTTCGCTCGCTCACTTTTCAAAAATGGGCTTCGTCTTTTACTTAATGGGCCTAACCATCAGCAGCATGACCGGCTGGAATATCGACGCGGTAATCATCGGCGTCGGCATCGTCATGATTTTCTACACCATGATTGGCGGCATGGAAGCCGTTATCTGGACCGACGTAATTCAGGCCTTCGTATGCTGGATCGGCGTTTTCATAACCCTTGGCTATCTGTTATTTCTGCCCCCCGGCGGACCTTCCGCAGTCTTTGAAATCGCCGCCAACAACAATAAATTCAGCTTCGGCGACCCCACACTCAGCTTCTCCAAGCCGACCATTCTTGTCTCAATCATTTACGGATTCTTTTGGTATATGCAGCGCTACGTGGCCGATCAAACGGTGGTGCAGCGCTACCTCATCGCCAAATCGGACCGAGGCGCATTGAAAGGCGTGGCCCT
>JBBRJC010000028.1:0-14513 GCA_038220135.1 Bryobacterales bacterium
TTGACCCGGAGTTGCGGTGTAAGTGGTCAATCCGTCCAGCCCATTCACCAGATAGCCGGCAACTGCGTTGGAGCGAATCTGCGTGTAATACATGCCGTAGCCGCCACGAATGGAAAGACGGGAACTGCCACCAGGATGCCAACCAAAACCGACGCGTGGTGCAACGTTTTTCTTCGCGTTGGTCAAAGTTTGGTGATCGTACCGCAGGCCGAGGTCGAATGTGAGGTCGGGTCGCACTTTGATGCTGTCTTGCACAAAGGCGGTGTACAGTTCCTGCGTCAGGTTGTAGCTGCTGATTCCGAAATTGATCGGCTGCGTGTAATTCTGCACGTTGGCCAGTGTCAATTGATCGAACGGCGCGGTGGTGGTGTTGAGAAAAGTGAAGGTGCCCAGGACTGCGGTGCCCGGTTCGCTACCCGTGCCGCCGGAAGTGTGACGAACCACACTGCCGCCGAAGCGGAGATAATGGCGACCGCGCGACCACGACAATGTGTCTGAAAATTGCGCCTGACGGCCATAGAGATCTGACGCTCGAGACTGGCCGATGGTGAACGGTACAGCTCCGGCGCGGGTGTAGGCTGTCGACAGATTTTTCGCTTCCCAGCGCGTGATCGGGTCGCCATTCAGGTAGGCGAAACGGGCCTCGTTGAAAAGACTGGCCGTGATTACCGAGGTATGGTTGATCTGACCGGTGAACGATTTCCGCGAGTACTTCCGAGCCACATTTGGTGCGTTGGTTCCGCCGACGGCGTCCTGGGGATTGTCGTCGTAAAATCCATCGTAGTTCATGCGAAACATCAGGTTCTGAGCGGGTGTAAGTTTGTGATCCAACCGGCCATTGAACAGCGATTGGCGGTAATGCCCGGTATAGTCGAGGTGGCCATCGGAGGGTAACAGGAAAGCGGGTAAAGCGCTGGACAAAAGCGTTGTCCGATCCTGCCGCGTGTAATCAGCCGTGGCAAAGAAAAAGGTTTTGTCTTTGATAAGCGCGCCGCCGATTGAGCCGGAAACCTGGCTCAGTTCATCGGGGATATCCACCGGACTGATGGAGGTGAGCGTAGTGGGTGTGATGCAGGTTGATACCGAGGGTGGGCAGAAGCCCTTGGTGGAAAATGTGGACGCCTGCATACCGCCGGGACGGTTCATGTAAACGCCTTCGCCATGGAGTGAATTGGTGCCGGACTTGGTAACGATGTTCAGTGCGGGGCCGGACGTCCAACCAAATTCTGAGGAAAACGCGTTGGAAAGCGCTGTCATTTCCTGAATCGCGCCCAAGGGGATGGTGGCGATCATGGTCTGACGGCCCCAGCCTTCGTCGTTGTTAGCACCGTCCAGCGTGAACGTGGTCTGGCGGCGTCCGCCAACTCCGGTTACGAAGTATGTGGCATTGACGAAAAGATCGCCTGTTCCTTTAGCTTGGCGGAACGCTGCATTAAACAAAGGTAGCGTTGACACCTTGCGGCCGAGGATCGGGGTCTGGTCGATTTGCTGGCTATCGAGGCGGCGGCCGATTTGAGCATCGGCGCGAACGCCTTCGGCGGTTCCGTATACGGTGACCTCCGCTTTTTCCGAGCCGACCAGGAGCTTTACTTTCAGGGTGGCAGTTTCACCGGAGCGCAGTGTAATGTCCTTAAGCTCTTCGTTGCCGAAACCGGTTTTGGAGACGGCAACGGTGTAGGTTCCCGTTAGGGGGAGTGCCGCAATGGTGGCGCTTCCGTCATTTCCCGAAACGGTTTCCCGCGATGAGCCGGTGGCGGAATTCATAACGGATACTTTGGCGTCCTTCACGGCGGCACCAGATTGATCGGCCAGGGTGACGATCATGGTTGCTGTGTTTGGAGATTGCGCGGAAATTGGTGTTGTAAGAAAGGATAAGATCGCGATCAGGAGTAGGGCGAAGTATCTGGTGGTGCCTTTTGTACGTATGACGCTGGAAAAAAAGGAAAGTGGTGACATATAACTTCTTGAGGCGGTAAAACTAGGGTACGCCACGTGTTTGTCTACTACCAATGCTCGTAGGCAGTTGAAAAAAAAGGACAACATAGGCCAGGCTGCGAATTGGAGGTATCGGTGGGTTTGTTTTCCTTGTTGCATACGGGGTGTTGCGTCAATTGTAAAAGTAGCAGGCAAGCTGCAAACGCTACCCGATCGATTCTTACAAGTTAATGAAAACAGGGCAAATCGAGGTGGCTAGGTCAAGTGATAGTAATTGTTTGAGTGTTGGCTACGGGCGCATTGGCTTCGTTTTACCGACTTGTTGATACCCTTTCAATCTTTGAAGGTTTTCCTATATTATCGATTGCCAAGAATTCGCAGGGACACAGTCCAACTCTACAGCAAGGTATAACTCGGGTTATACTTTAAAAATGAAGACCGCTGTCTCGGTACCCGACGATCTTTTCTTAAGGGCGGAAACTGCTGCTCGCCGCCTTCAGATTTCGAGAAGTCAATTGTACGCTACTGCGCTTTCAGAATTTCTTAACCTGCAGGAAGAGATCGCAATTACAGAACGCCTTAATCAGGTTTACTCGGACCGGCCCGCTGAGTTGGACCCGGCTTTGCACCATGCCCAATTGAATTCTGTTGAGAAGGACTCCTGGTAGATCATGGACGAAATTCGGCGTGGAGAAATCTGGTGGGCTGATCTGCCGGAACCGCGCCTGTCTGAGCCCGGGTATCGACGACCTGTGCTGGTGATCCAGGCGGACTCCTTCAACCGAAGCCGTATTCATACGGCAATCGTTGCTGTGATCACGACCAAGGTGGAACTTGCCGATGTTCCTGGTAATGTTCTGCTGCCCTCGAATTCTTCCGGCCTGCCTCGTGATTCTGTTGTTAACGTATCGCAACTACTGACGCTCGACCGAAGCTTTCTTGCCGAGTTCGCCGGAACGCTACCTCCCCGGTTATTGCGTGCTTTGGATGAGGGGTTGCGGTTAGTCATGCAACTTTAGTATCTGAGTAAATTGTCGAAATAGTGGCTCTTACTTGCCCAACAGGCATTGAGCCTTTTGTGCCGCGCACGCGTTTTTCGTCACATGTGCTGGCAGAGGAACGCGAGCTGACCCAATTAAAGGAAATTCCCACTGCCATGCTAGCCATTTCTTTAAGGCATAATGAACTCATGGTGAAATCGGTTGAAGGCGTCTACCGCAACGGCAAAGTTGAGCTTATGGAGCCAATCCTTGAGGCCGAGGGTTCTTCTGTAATCGTAACTTGGGTTCAACCCGTCCAGGCCATCGATTTGCGCGACCGAGGAATTGATGAGGCACAGGCAGCTGACTTGCGGCGTCGATTGGGCACATTTACAGAGGACTGGGATAGCCCGGAAATGAACGCGTATGATTTATTACCGCCGCGGTGACATTGTCTTGGCTCTGTTTCCGGATTCGAACCTTCGCACAACAAAACGGCGACCCGCGTTGGTTGTGCAAGCTGAACAACTTGAGACTGACCTGGCTCAGGTGATCGTGGCTATGATTACCAGTAATATGTCACGCGCAAGACACAAGAGCAGAATCTCCATGATTACAACAAGCGAGAACGCGAAGGGATCGGGACTATTGATGGATTCAGTTATTATGACCGACAACCTCGCTACTCTTCATTATTCTGAGATCACACGAAGGTCAGCAGCGTCGCTCCAGAGAATGTGCGGGTATTGCCTGGTATCGAAATGGGCATCCTTCATTGCATCTTCCTGGCAGGTCCAAATCACGGTTCTTCCAAGTGCCAGCGCAAAACCGGCTTCGAAATAGACGCCTGCCTTATGCATCGTGAAGTCTGCGACCACAATTTGGCTGCGACGTATTTCCGCGAGTATCTTATCACAGATTTTCTCACCGTGTTGAATACGATCGATGCGAACAGGAGACATGCGGCAGTCGATTTCGATGGCAGCTTTGATGCCGCGCTCATATAAGCCATCTAAACTTGCGTCGAATGACATTGCAATGAATACCTGCCCCGGAATTCCTCCGCTTACGCTCGCTGGATCGAGACGGTCCCAGCCTTTGACCGTAAGGCGAGCGACGTTAGCGGCTTTTGGTTTAGTCGCCAAGCAACCTAGCTCTTCCCAATATTCGAGGAAGTAAAACACTTGTACCCAGTTGGTCGCGTCTACAAGGGGGCAGTCCCAATCTGTATCAAGCGTTACGAAATCACCTGCCTGATGCGTGCGAATCTCGATTAATTTCAATAGCTTGTTAGCACGCTGGTGGATTGATGTACTCTTTTGTAATTCGGCCAGCTCAATCCAATGCGAATCGAGCCGCACAGTCCTTTTCTCGAACTCATAAGCTTGCCGCGTATGAGCGGAAAGATAAGGTAGCAAACTCCGATGCTCGCCATCAAAAGTGTGCATTGCAGTTCCGGAAACTTCATAAGTACCGCACCACTTACAATTAATGCGGAAGGCATCCCCCAGCCTTTCGCAGGACACGTAGTTTTTCTGACAGAGTGGGCACTTGACAGATTCAGGTAGCATACTCCAATTCTAACTTGTCTAATTATTGCGCGACCCTTATCTGGACCAAGGGGCGGTGCGCAGCGGTTATCTGGCGGCCGAGGCCGTCAGCGGCAAGATGGGCATTGTGAAGTAGAGGCCTAAGAGAACTCTGAACATTGCGCCGTTGGCGAGGTCGAGGGCATCGACCGGGGGACGGAGTACTCAGATCCAGATTTCTTCAATAATGTAATTACACGTCAATGGTTTACGAATAGTGAAACGATCTTTTCGGAGATCTGGAAATGACACCCCCGTCCCAGATCTTTAAGGCGCGCTCCGCCGGCAAGGCTCATGCGGTGCGCGAACAAGCTCTGATCCCTATCCCTAAATAACCTCCCCGGCACAAAGCCATGGCATTCAGCCGTATTGACAAATGCGCACAGCGTGTGATGCTTTTGTACATACATAAGGAGTTCGAAACGATGGCAATCACTCAAACGCCGCAAACGGCTGGAAGAGCCGAGACAATCAACCTGAGGGTGACACGAAAGCAAAAAACCTTGATTGATCAAGCGGCGGAAGTCTTAGGCCGTAGTCGATCGGATTTCATGCTCGACACAGCCTGCCGCGAGGCGGAAAACGTTTTGCTCGACCGGCGCTACTTTTCGCTCTCCGAAGAAGCCTTCCGCGAGTTCACAACCATGCTCGATAGACCACCGAAGGATAATTCTAAATTGAGGCGCTTGCTCCAAAACAAGGCACCATGGAAGCGGTGAAGCTGGGCGACCTGAGGGCACCTGAGAAACTCTCCCCTGAACATGATATCGAGGCCTTTGATTCCGGCGAAACCGTATTGGATGAATGGTTGCGCCGCCGCGCTGTGCACAACGAGAGCAGTGGCGCATCGCGGACATACGTTATTTGTGCAGGAAAAAGAGTCGTCGGCTACAACAGCCTCGCGGTTGGGGCGGCTACCCACGAACGGGTAGGGGGCCGTGTCAAACGGAATATGCCAGATCCGATTCCGGTCATGATCCTCGGGCGCCTGGCAGTTGATCGGACATTTCAAGGGAAAGGAATTGGCACAGGACTGTTGAAGGATGCAGTGCTGCGCACTCTGCAGGCCGCCAACATCGCAGGCATTCGAACGATGCTGGTCCATGCGATTTCGGACGCTGCGAAACTCTTCTATGAGACCTATGGATTCATCGCCTCACCGGTCGATCCCATGACGGTGATGATCACACTCGTCGAAGCAGAGCGAATCATCTTGAAAGCCAAACGCTCGAAGTAGAAGATACGTTCAGGCGAAGGTAGGCCAGGATTCTATACCACCCCTAGGAACAAAAGACTTGTTGAGTCTACCGCCTGCGAATGGCTAATCCCTCGCATATTTGCAACCATAAAGAGTGCTCCCGCCGCTCTCGGTCGTCCTGGTCTCTCCGCGTAACCCGTTAAACATCGGGGCCGCTGCCCGTGCCCTATCCAACTTCGGCATTCTCGACCTGCGCTTGGTCGACCCCTACCGCGTCGCCGTTGATGAGGCGCGCTCCGCCGTCAAGGCCCATGCCGTGCTCGAACAAGCTCGCGAATACCCCACTTTGGCCGAGGCTGTGGCCGATTGCGCCCTCGTTGTTGGGACCACCGCCGGCTCAAATCGGCACCTGGAAATTCCGCACGAACGCCTCGAAATTGCTGTGCGTGAGATAAAAACCCGCGCTGTGCCCACCGCCATCCTGTTCGGCTCGGAAAAATTCGGCCTGTCGAACGAAGACATCAGCCATTGCCACCTAACGATGGGCATCCCGTCGCGCGATGAGCATCGCTCCATGAACCTGGGCCAAGCCGTCGCTGTCACGCTCTATGAATTTATTCGCGATGGCGAGGCTCCCAGCATCAAAAGTGCGCCGGGCAGCGCTGCGCAATTGGAAGATATGGAACGCCTTTCGGAACTGCTTGGGGAAGCGTTAACATTGAGTGGATTTACCAAGCCGCCCACCACCACCTCCAGCGCGTTGAAACTGCGGCGCATGGTCAATCGGATGGGCCTGTCCAACAGTGACGCTATCCAGTGGCAGGGCATGATGCGGCAAATTTTGTGGAAGATGAGGAACACTGAATGAAGTATATTTTGTTGATTGTATTGCTGGCAGCCACCGCTTGCACCAGTGAGAAACGGGCTGAATTTAAGGGCAAGCTGCGCGCCGTCGATTCGCCGAAGTTTGATGCTGAGTTTTGGAAAAACTGGAGCGATGGGTCGGCTGAAATGGCCAGTTACGATCTACTGCGGCCGAAATATAATGCTACTCGGGAAGGTACGGCTGTGGCGATCTTCGTTACTGAAACCTTGTCGAATACTATTCGCGTGAAGGCTGATCCGGGCCGCCATCCGAAAACCGATGAAGTGTCGGTGATGAAGCTCAACCTGATCGAAGATTTTCAGACTGGCATCTACGATTACAACCTTATGCTCTCTTCCTTCGTGAATCTGGAATCATCTTCCGGGTTGCTGGCCGGTTCGCCGCTTAAGGTTAGCTATTCCAGCCAAGAGTGGTGCGGCCACATCTATAAGCAGGCGCTGTTTGATGTGCCTGGCGTTCGTGTAACAAGCCATAGTTATTTTGATGGCGAAGCGGATCAGGAAAAGACTTTGGATGGCAATGCGGATGGCATAAGCGAAGACACGCTGATGCTGTGGGCGCGGGGTATGGCGCGGCCTGCGCTGCAACCGGGCGATTCTAAGAAGATGGAGATGGTTGCTTCGCTTGAAGGTTCCCGTCAGGCACAGGGGCCGGCCTATTGGACAAAAGCTACGTTGAGCCGCGCTGCTGAAGGGGAAACGCTCACTGTTCCTGCGGGCACTTTCCAGGTTGAGCGCTTTACGGCGGCTGTGGAAGGTGGGGCTACTCGAATTTATCTGGTCGAAAAAGCGGCCCCTCATCGCATCATTCAATGGGAGAGCAGTACCGGCATCAAGGCGCAGATGGTGAAAAGCGACCGGTTGAAATATTGGCAGATGAACACACCCGAAGGTGAGCAATATTTGAAGAAATTGGGGCTCGGAAAAAGACCTGCAAGAACGATGTGACTTATTGGCACTCCGCATGCTGTATGTATTCGGGTACTGGCTGCTGGACGTGAATTACAGTCCTGCTCGCTGCGCTGGGGGGTACGGCGAGTGAGATAGTAAGATGCGTTCCAGCAGCCGGTTACTGCTGTTAATATTCGTAGGGCCAGTGCGGCTTCGCGAACAATCCACCGTCTACATAAATGGTCTGCCCGGTCACAAAATCCGAGTAATTACTAGCTAAAAACGCAACCGTCCTGGCCACATCGACGGGCAAGCCCACTCTGCCCAGCGGCGTTGGCTTTGCCCATGTACCTGCGTAATCTCCAACTTCGTTTTTGGTACGTTCAATTTCGATGGCACCTGGCGCAACGCAATTCACCCTTATGTCAAATTTACCAAGTTCGACTGCAGCCACCTTGGTAAATTGTTCAATGCCGCCTTTGCTGGCTGTATAATCTACCAGCATCGGGAAACCGAATTTGTTGCAGCCGGAACCGATGTGGATAATGCTGCCGCCGCCGTGTTCCTTCATGAATCTTGCCGCCTGCTGGGTGCAAAGGAAGCTGCCTTTTAGATTGGCGTCCAGGACACGATCCCATTCCGGCTCTGTCAAATCCAGGAGCGATTTCCAGGTTTGCATGCCGGCATTGTTCACCAATATGTCGAGCTGTGAAAAGTGTCGCAGAACGGTGTGAAACATGTTTTCCACGGCGGAACTGGAGGAGACATCGGCTTAAACAGCAAGCGCCTGCACTCCCATCGCTTCGATTAGGCGTACAGTTTCCATTGCACCGGCTTCGTCGGAATTAAAATTTACAGCGACGTTTGCGCCCAGCCGCGCCAACTCCAGGGCGATACCCTTGCCAACACCTTTGCTTGCACCGGATACCAGCACTGTTTTGTTTTTGAGGGAAATGTTCATGAGCGGAGTTTGAGAAACTAACAAAATTATAGTTGCTCCAGCCGCGTTTTCGAAGCACACTAAAAATTCCCGGCTATTTAATTGCTGGTGAGAATGTGTCTGTTTGATTACAGGCGCGGCGTGCCCCACATCAGGAGGTGGAGTAAGAATTGAGTAATGTGAAAGTGGCCGATACCACGAACTTGGATCCCACAGAGCGTTGGACTGTTACCGATGCTTCAGAAATGTATGACGTGAATGCGTGGGGGAAGGGCTATTTTAGCGTTGGCGCCAACGGCCATTTGTGGGTACACCCTGGCAAGGACGCAGCGAGGTCGATCGACCTCAAACAACTGGTGGACACGCTGGTTTTGCGTGGCATCAGCTTACCAATTTTGATCCGCTTTGGCGAGATTCTGAAGCATCGCATGGGCGAACTGCACGAAGCTTTTAGCAGCGCCATTTCTGAACATGGCTACAAGGGCAATTATAGCTGCGTGTTCCCAATTAAGGTGAACCAGCAACGCCAGGTTGTGGAAGAGGTTTTCGAGTACGGCAAGCCGTACAATTTTGGACTTGAAGCTGGTTCGAAGCCGGAATTGCTGGCCGTGCTTGGCATTGCCGATAACAATACTCCGATTGTTTGCAACGGTTTCAAGGATGATGAGTACATTGAACTGGCAATGATGGGTGCCAAAATTGGACGCCGTATCACCCCGGTTGTCGAAAAATTCACGGAACTTGAGCTGATCATTAAGTATGCGGCCAAGCTGGGTGTGCGGCCGTCGATCGGCGTGCGCGTGAAGCTGGCTGCTCGTGGTGCAGGGCGTTGGAAGTCTTCCGGCGGTTATCGTTCCAAGTTTGGTTTGACGGTGAGCGAGGCGTTGAAGGCGATTGAGCGGCTTAAGGCTGAGGGCATGGAAGATTGCCTGGAACTGCTTCATTTTCATCTGGGTAGCCAGATTACGAACATTCGACAAATCAAGCAGGCGGTGATTGAGGCAGCTCGTATCTATGTGGAAATGAAGCGCGCCGGAGCTGGCCTGAAGTATTTGGATGTGGGCGGCGGCTTGGGGATCGATTACGATGGCTCGCAAACGGATTTCGAATCGAGTGTGAACTATACGCTGCAAGAATATGCCAACGACGTGGTGTATCACATTCAAAACGTGTGCGATGAGGCGGAAGTAGAGCATCCCACCATCATTAGTGAAAGTGGCCGCGCCGTAGCTGCTTATCATAGCTGTCTGATGTTCAATGTTCTGGGCGTGACCGGTTTTGGCGACCATGATGTACCGACTGAATCGCGGGACGATTTTGAGCAGCCGCTGATTGACATGGTGCAGACTTACAAGTCGCTAACGGCGAAGAATCTGCTGGAATCGTATCATGATGCGCAGCAGTCTTTGGATTCGGCTTTAAATATGTTCAGTCTGGGCTATTTGTCACTGGAACAGCGTAGTATTGCGGAAAATCTGTACTGGAACATTTCCAGGCGTATTTTGCAGATTGCAAAGGGTTTGGATTATTTCCCGGAAGAATTGGAAGGCCTGGAAGGGCTGCTATCTGATACGTACTTCTGCAATTTCTCCTTGTTTCAAAGCATGCCTGATAGCTGGGCTGTAAAGCAGTTGTTTCCGGTAATGCCCATCCATCGGCTGGACGAAATGCCAACCCGGCATGCGGTTCTGGGTGACATCTCCTGTGATTCTGACGGCAAAATCGACCGCTTTATTGATCGTCGTGATGTGAAAAATACCCTTCCGTTGCATCAGTTTAACGGTAATAATTATTACCTGGGTGCATTCCTGGTTGGGGCGTATCAGGAAATTTTAGGTGATCTGCACAATTTGCTGGGTGATACCAATGCGGTTCACGTCAACCTCAGCGACACGGGCGAGATCTTGTTGGATCACGTAATTCAGGGCGACACGGTTCGTGAAGTGCTTGAATATGTTCAATTTAACTGGAAAACACTGATCGAATCGTTCCGCAAGGATATGGAAACGGCTGTGCGTGAAGGCAAATTGGGATACGAGGAAGCTGGCAGGTTGATGCGCTTCTACGAAGACGGTATGCACGGTTATACGTATTTGGAGAGCGTGGAGTAGCAAAGCCGTGAAGTTGTTGATTTTTTCCGATATCCATAGTGATTTGAAGGCTTTGGACCGCTTGATGGAGACCGAAGCCCATTACTATATTGCGGCCGGCGACCTTGTTAGCTGGTCGCGTGGGTTGGATGCCGTTGGAGAAATTATGCACAGGCATGCCGGACGAATGTTTGTCATGCCTGGCAATCATGAAAACGAAGCCGAAATTGCCGCCTTTTGTGGGAAATTTGGCTTTGAAATGCTGCATGGACGGGCAATAGAGTTGGGCGGGTATCATGTGGCTGGCCTTGGCTATTCAAACCCAACGCCGTTCAATACCCCTGGAGAGTATTCGGAATTCCAAATTGCTGGCAAGCTGCAGCAGTTTGCCGGACTAAAACCGCTTGTCCTGATTTGTCATTGTCCCCCCAAAGACACAACTCTTGATGGCAACAAAGCTTCGGCCCATTTTGGGAGCACTGCGGTTGCGGAGTTTATCGCCAAGGAACAGCCATGGCGATTCTTCTGTGGCCATATCCATGAATGCGAAGGGGTTATTGCGCAGCTTGGGGAAACGGTGGGGCAAAACGTGGGTAAGCGCGGCGCTTTGCTGGAACTGTAAACGCTAAAACAGAACATAATGTACTTGCAATGGAAATACACTATTGACTTGTAATTGTGTGACATAATATACTTGTTTTTGTACAACACAATACACTTGTGAAGATACCATGCCCAACCCCAACAAACAACTGGCTGCGTCGCTAACCGTTTTGCACCACTTGCAAAAGGCAGGCAGGCATGTATTTCAATCGAAAGATCTTAGTCGTGTACATCGGCAACGCCTGCTGCAATCAGGCTTCATCCAATTGGTCATGAAAGGATGGCTGATCTCCTCCAGCCCTGCGGCTCGCGATGGCGACAGTACCCCTTGGTATGCCTCATTCTGGGAGTTTTGCGCGCAATATTGCGAAGAGCGCTTTGGTGACCAATGGTATCTTGCCCCGGAAGAGTCGCTTCTTCTGCATGCAGAAAACACGGTGATCCCAAACCAAGTCACTATCTGCTCTCCAAAGGGCACCAACAACAAAATTGACTTGTTATTCGGCACCTCTATTTACGATCTAAAGCAGACCGAAATGCCACCGCCATCTGATTTGATTCAGCGCCACGGGCTACGCTTTCTCACTCATGCTGCTGCACTTGTACGAATTTCCGGTGATTTTTACGCCCGCAATCCAATAGAAACACGCGTCGCTCTGACCAATGTGCGCGACGAATCGGAGGTGCTGCGCCACTTATTGGATGGCGGACATTCGGTGATTGCCGGGCGCCTGGCCGGGGCATTCCGCACTATCGGCCGACCGAACATTGCCGACGAAATTACGGTCACTATGAAAGCAGCGGGGCATGTGGTTCGGGAGACCGCCCCGTTCACCAAAGACCAACTACGCGGGAATATTTCGCCCAACGAGGCGCCTATTGTCGGCCGCATGCGAGCAATGTGGAGTTCAATGCGCGAGCAGGTGATTGAAAACTTCCCCAAACCCCCTGCCGCCATCACCGATACCGATCAATACCTACGCTCGGTAGACGAAATCTACCGCAGCGACGCATATCACTCGCTATCCATCGAAGGCTATCGGGTTTCGCCTGAACTGATCGCCCAAGTGGAGAGCGGCAATTGGAACCCGGACCAGGATGGGGAACATAAACAGAGCCGGGACGCACTGGCTGCACGGGGCTACTGGCAGGCATTTCAAGTTGTGAAAGCCAGTGTGGCGAAGATCCTCGCCGGTGCCAACGCTGGTGCATTGCTGCAAAGTGCGCATCGCGAATGGTATCGCGAACTGTTTCAACCCTGTGTGATGGCTGGTCTGGTTCCGCCCTCTGCGCTTGCCGGATATCGCAATAATGCGGTTTATTTGCGCACTTCCCGCTATGTGCCGCCAAGGTGGGAGGCGGTGCGGGACGCCATGCCCGCGCTGTTTGATCTACTTCAGAATGAACCGGAAGCCAGCGTTCGGGCAGTGCTGGGGCATTGGATGTTCGGCTACATTCACCCATACCCGGATGGAAACGGCCGCATGGCACGCTTTTTGATGAACGCGATGCTCGCATCGGGTGGCTATCCTTGGACCGTGATCCGCGTCGAAGAACGTGTTCCCTACTTAACGGCGCTTGACCGGGCGAGCATCGACATGCAAATTGCGCCCTTTGCGGCCTTCATTGGCGAACGCGTTGGGCGTGCCGAACAGGCTTTCGCGTTATGAGATCGCGGCTGATTTTACTTGCCACAATTATCGCGGCAGGCATTTTATCGCGCGCGATCCATACCAGTTGGATCCTGTTCGATAAGTATCTGGGTGACGTACTTTACGCTGCAATGGTTTACCTGTTGATCAGCCTGGTTTGGCATCGAAGCGCAATAAAAACCGGAGTACTTGCGATGGCCGTGATGACCGCAATTGAGTTGTTTCAACTGACAAAAATACCGGCACAGCTACTGGCAAACGGCAATGCAGCCGAGCGTCTTGCCGCCAGGCTGATGGGGACTCAATTCAGCTACCTCGATCTGCTTTCCTACGCCGCTGGAATCACGATCATTGCCTGCTGGCATTGGAAATGTGATACTGGCTCCTAATCATGTGGAAAACGATTGCTGTATTAACTAACTAAAGTACGCTAAGCCTTTGGGAACGGTCCTTGAAGGAATGCCGCTGGATGTTACTGTATTGACATGAGCCAAGCTCCAGGATACGAGGCGCGTGCCGAAACACGATTTCAGACGATCAGGCCCGCGTAAAGTAGGCTCAACGCCGACCGTTCCCGTGACAGCCAATTTACAAACATTCTAGTGGGCATCGGAATGGGCTCTTCTTTGGGTATGGGGAGGCCCGCTCCGGTATCGAAGCAAAGATCATCTCTCGGGCAGCACTCGGCACACGAAACCTGCTCGAGCTTCGGTATTGGACCTCGTTTGCTGCGGGGTCGGAGGCGAACATCTGGCGCATTCAAAAGGACGCTCTGATCGACGTCCATGATATGCTCGACAAATTCAGGGCGATATGTACGTTAAGGCCGGAGCTTGCTCAGGTCGGCCCAATCATCGATCAGGCTCGTGACAGCTTTCATCAGGAATGCGCTCAGCATGGTTTAACCGCCGCTGGAAAATACCTGCGTGTAAGCGATCTCGCAAGGGAGCTAGGCCTTGACGATGAATACAGAGCGATGGGCTCTTTTCTTTCAAAGTTAATCCATCCAACGGGACTCTCAATCTGCCACCCAAGTTCTGCTGACTTCTCGAACCAATACTTGCTGTCCGTCGCCGCATGGTATTTCAACGACAGCTACGAGCGGTTGAACGAGATTCTTAAGAACCTCAAGCTTCCGCCACTGGAGTGACTTCTGGTCAAAACAAGTGAACCGAAGGAGTTGTGCTGGCTAGTTGACATCCCGTTTTCTGGAAACCATACTGTGCAGTCATGGCGTATCATAAAAGGCATAGTTGGCAATTTCGACTTAGAACGCGAAGGCAAAACGCATCGCATTATTCTAACGCATATTTTGGCCTGCCCCTAAATTCAACAAATTGAACTAAATCCTCTTTGCTTGCAAGGGTTTAGGGGCACCCCTCCGCTTCACTCTTTTTCATTGATTTTCACCCGTTGTAACTGGGCTTTAGTGACAAAACAGTGACATTTTTTGGGTTGTTGGGGTGAACGGGTGGTGTGTCACTATGATTCCTTGTAAGCTGCTGAGTACGTGATGGTTACGTCTCTGGTTATGAATTTCATCGATCTTTGGGGGGGAAGCCGGTTTTCGGTATTTAAATGGTCTCTAGATGACGGTCGGTATTGAAGGAAACTGCGGTGGGGACTGGGTTCGGGGTAGAGGCTTTAGACCTGGCTGAATTTTCTGAAAGTAGTGACAAATCTAATCTGATTTGCCGGGTAAAGACCAAGTAAAACTGCAACTAAAATAATCATAAACGATTGAACAAGA
>JBBRJC010000029.1:0-14381 GCA_038220135.1 Bryobacterales bacterium
AGGACAGCACCCCGAAGCCGGAATATATGGTTCAGCCGGAAAAGCTGACCGCAGCCACTTTCAACGCTCTGGATGCCGAGATCCGGTCGGTTTTTTCTCCCAATGAACTGATAACGCCAGATGACGTTCGGGGTGCACACACTACACTGGAACATGCTGTCCTCACCGATGGCTGGCCATCTTTGGATAAAGCCCGGGGGAAAGTAATTTTCCTGCTCGATCAGGAACGCGTTACACCCATATACACCGCAGGCCATCCGTCACTTGAAGGACGGGTGATGTTCACCAACGCCAAGCCCGGCACACCCGACGCGGCTTTCGTGAAGATGAACGATCCGGCAAACCCGAAGGTGCCGGAAC
Source organism: Bryobacterales bacterium (assembly GCA_038220135.1). Taxonomy (GTDB): domain Bacteria; phylum Acidobacteriota; class Terriglobia; order Bryobacterales; family Bryobacteraceae; genus JANXSF01. The sequence goes on from JBBRJC010000029.1 coordinate 361, forward strand.
TGATTCGAAAGGGCTACCTGGTACGCACGATGACTGACACCCGCGATGGCTCCACCAAACGCCGGGATGCTGCAATGGCCAGCGGCGCTCAACTTCTGAGCACCGATTATCCGTTCGATCACAAAATGCCAAAGTCGAACTTTTCCGTTAGCTTCGAGATTGGGAATGCGCGTTGCAATCCGGTTTTGCAGCCCAAATCGTGCTCAGCTGATGCGCTTCGGGAGAGGTTCAGTAGCAATTCGTCAGAATGGTTCTAGACAGCCCAGGAGCATCGAGAAAATTCTGAACGCGCCATACTACGGCCTCGCGCCCAATATTTGTGCACTTCGAATTCGAACCGACGTTCCTCCCTTGATCCTCTCGACTGCCGCCCAGCAGCCTGCTTTTCAGCTTGCATTTCACGGCTCCCCAGCCGCTTTTACAATTTGGATTTCCATTCAGAACGGCGGTAACTTTCGCCGCCGCGCGGGCTCGACATTTTTGAGAAGTTGCTGGCCAGCAAGTTGTCTTCCTGTTTCAAATCTAAGGCAAGGCTTCGAAGTGCTCCCCGTTCGATTTTGGCAAGCTTCAGAAAATAAGGTAAATATAAGTTTTCACTTCGGGGGATTCCAATTGTTTTGATTCAGGGACCAGCAATTTGGCTTTGTTTTGCAGCGGCGGCTTAACATTTTACTGTTCCTTGGATTTCCCTTCAGAACGCCGGTAACTTTCGCCGCCCCGCGCGGGCTCGACATTTTGGGGAAGATGCTGGCCAGCAATTTGTCGTCCCTGTTTCAGGCAAATCGAGGTGAAAAAAGTTTGATGATTTCACTTGTTTCGATTCATGGACCAGCAATTTGGCTTTGTTTTGCAGCGGCGGTTTAACATTTCACGGTTCCCGGGATTTCCATTCAGAACGCCGGCAACTTTCGCCGCCTCGCGCGGGCTCGACATTTTGGGGAAGATGCTGGCCAGCAATTTGTCGTCCCTGTTTCAGGCAAATCGAGGTAAAAAAGTTTGATGATTTCACTTGTTCGATTCATGGACCAGCAATTTGGCTTTGTTTGCAGCGGCGGTTTAACATTTCACGGTTCCCTGAATTTCCATTCAGAACGCCGGCAACTTTCGTCGCCCCGCTCGGGCTCGACATTTTTGGGAAGTTGCTGGCCAGCAATTTGTCTTCCCAGTTTCAGGCAAATCGAGGCAATAAAGTTTGGTAATTCCAATTGTTTCGATTCCTGGAACAGCAATTTGGCTTTGTTTTGCAGCGGCGGTTTAGCCTCATGGTTCCCAAGCCGCTTTTACAATTGGGACAACGGTAACGTTGGCCGACCCCGCGGGCTCGATTTTGGGAAGTTCTGGCAAGCACTTTGTCTTCCCTGTTTCAGGCAAATCGAGGTAATAAAGTTTGGTGAGTCCATTTCTTTAGATTCCTGGACCGGCAATTTGACTTTGTTTTGCAGCTTGGTTTAGCATTTAACGGTTCCCCTGCCGCTTTTACCATTTAGATTTCCATTCAGAATGCCGGCAACTTTCGTCGCCCCGGTCGGGCTCGACATTTTTGGGAAGTTGCTGGCCAGCAATTTGTCTTCCCTGTTTCAGGCAAATCGAGGCAATAAAGTTTGGTGATTCCAATTGTTTCGATTCCTGGAACAGCAATTTGGCTTTGTTTTGCAGCGGCGGTTTAGCATTTAACGGTTCCCCTGCCGCTTTTACCATTTGGATTTCCATTCAGGACGCCGGGAACGATTTGTCGCCGCGCGGACTCAACATTGGAATTTTGCTGGCCAGCAATTTGCTTCCTGTTTCAAAAGTAGCCCAAGGCTTCCAAGTGCCACCCGATCGATTTTGGCAAGATTTTGAAAACAGGACAAATATAAGTTTTTACTTCGGGTGAGTCCAATTGTTTCGATTCCTGGACTGGCAATTTGGCTTTGTTTTGTAGAGGCTGTTTAACCGCTAATTCCACTGTGGATTTCGCACCCCAGAGTTGTTCGTAAGTGCACACCGCGAAGAGGTCCTGAAGAGTGCCGACGCGTCAGGCACGAGTGTCCGCGCCACAGTTGACTAACAGACTTGTTCAACTTCGGAATTCAGGTTTAACATTGCAATGCGAACCGCAAGCGCACAAAAACCCCACTCGCTACAATAGGATCAAATGCGTATCGCTTTAGGCCAGATCAACACCACTATTGGTGATCTGTCCGGAAATGTTGACAAAATGATCGCCGCCATCCGCGCCGCTGCTGCGCGTCATGCCGACTTGGTCGTTTTCCCGGAACTGTCCGTAACTGGTTACCCGCCGCAGGACCTGATTGAACGCCCCAGCTTTGTGGCCCGTTCCATGGCTGCGGTTGACCGATTGCTGGCGGAAACGGCTGACCTCGCGCCTGCCTTTGTGTGCGGTTCGATTGAACCTTCAGAAGACGGCCGCCGCGTGCGAAATCTTGCCATTGTGGGCCAGGCTGGCAAGATCATCGCCAAGCAGCAAAAGATGTTGCTGCCCACCTACGACGTGTTCGACGAACAGCGTTATTTCGTCCCGGCTTCGCGCGAACAGCTACTGGAAATTTCCGGCACGCCGGTTGCCCTTACCATTTGTGAAGATGCCTGGAACGACAAGCAATTCTGGCAGCGGCCTATCTATGATCGCGATCCCGTGGAAGAGCTCGTCCGCGAAGGGGCCAAGGTGCTGGTTAGCATCAACGCCTCGCCCTACAACATGGGCAAGCGGGGGCTGCGCCGCCAAATTTTCGCTTCTGCCGCTTGCCGTCATGGCATTCCCGTTGTCTATGTAAACTCCGTTGGTGGAAACGATCAATTGGTTTTCGATGGCTCCAGTTTTGCGATGGATTCCAGTGGCGAGGTTATCGCTTCAGCCAAAAGCTTTGACGAAGATCTGGTGATGTTCGACACCGAAGCAAACACCGGAGATCAGAACGAAAATCTGCACGATGAGAACGAAGCCGCCTATGAAGCGCTGGTGCTGGGCACGCGTGACTATGTGCGTAAATGCGGCTTTCATCGCGTGCTGATTGGCCTGTCGGGGGGCATCGATTCCTCTCTGGTCGCGGCAATCGCGGTCCACGCGCTGGGTGCGGAAAATGTAACTGGGGTGGGAATGCCCGGCCCCTATTCGTCAGATCACTCGGTGACCGACGCACGTGCGATGGCTGAACGCTTGGGCGTCGCGTTTCATTTGATCTCAATCAACGGGCTTTATCACGAATTTTTGAGTACCCTTGCGCCCGTGTTCTCAGGGGCCGCGCCTGACGTGACGGAAGAAAATATTCAGTCGCGCCTGCGTGGCAATACGCTGATGGCACTCTCCAACAAGTGGGGTGCGCTGGTGCTGACAACTGGCAATAAATCGGAAATGGCCGTTGGTTATTGCACCCTTTATGGTGATATGTGCGGCGGTTTGGCTGTAATATGCGATGTGCCAAAAACGCTGGTGTACAAGCTGACTCGCGTTGCCAATCAGCGGCTGGGCGGCGCTATCCCCGAAACTGTTTTCACCAAGCCACCTTCGGCTGAGCTTCGCCCTGATCAGAAAGATACTGATTCGCTACCTGAATATGACGTGCTTGATGCAATCCTGCACGCCTACATTGAACAAGCTACTCCTGCGGCTGAGATTGCTTCCACGCTTGGTGTGACCATCGAACTGGTTCGCGATATTATCCGCAAAGTTGACCGCAACGAATATAAACGCCAGCAGGCTGCACCGGGCTTGAAAGTGACCACCAAAGCTTTCGGCATGGGGCGCCGATTCCCGATCGCACAGAGGTTCTCAGAGTAATGAAAATCCCAGCAATTGCAGCTACGCTGCTCACGTTTGCGGCAGCAGCCCTATTGATTTCGCAGCCTGATATTCCAGAACAAGTTGGGCCATTGCGTGGTGGCCGATTCCTGCTGAACAGTGGTTGGGTGTTGGAACCTGCCGGCGCTCAAGTGCCATTGGATACCTTTCCCATGGCCTCTGTTCTAGCCCCCGGCGGCAAACATTTATTGGTGATGCATGGCGGCTATAAACCGCCTTCTATTTATGTTTTGGATGCACAAACTTTGCAACTTGTGAGCAAAGTAATGCTGCCCGATGCCTGGCTTGGCCTGACGTTTTCCTCGAGCGGATTGCTCTACGCCAGTGGGGGTTCGCGCTCTGAAATTTACGAATACCGCTATCTGCCAAACGAAGGCAAGCTGGAACTTACGCGCACGTTCCCAATCATTGCTGCCGCCGAACGCAAGGTCACTGATTTTGTTGGCGACGTTCAGGTTTCTCCCGACGGGCGGCTGATTTATGCGGCTATGCTGCACCGCAATGAAATCGCTGTGATCAATCCGCAAACGGGCATGGTGATTGAAAAATGGCGGACTGGCCCACGCCCTTATCGCATATTGTTTCACCCTGATGGACAAAGCTATTTCGTCTCCTCATGGGCGGGTGCGGCAGTCTATCAACATGCAGCCGACACAGGCCGCCAAATCGGAATTATACGCACTGGCCCACACCCGACAGACATGCTTTGGCGCGACCGGCAAAAGGCCGCTGACGATGGTGACGATGCCCAGTATGTGGCCCGTATTTTCGTTACTGCAAGCAACACGAACAACGTTAATGTGATCGGCATCAACGCCGCCAAAACGCTTTCGAATATTGAAACCATCAACGTTGGATTGTATCCGGTGATGCCTGCGGGCATGACTCCAAGTGCACTGGCAATGAACCCGGCCAAAACCAAATTGTATGTAGTTTGTTCTGACGCGAATGCAGTTGCCGTGGTGGATATTGCAACACCTAAATCGCGTGTGGATGGCTTCATTCCTTCCGGCTGGTATCCGCTTGCGGCGCGCGTTTTGCCGAACGAAAAATTGCTGATCTTCAATGGCCGTGGCACTCGCAGCTTCGCCAACCCGCGCGGCCCCAATCCATCAAGGAAGGCGGCACCGCTGCATGAAGGCGCGCGCTCTGACGACTACGTTGGCGTACTGCAAACCGGCACCATCTCCGTCATTGAAGCGTTTGATCAGCGGGCACTCGATGGATGGACGCAGAAGGTAATCCGCAACTCGCGCTACACCCAGAAGCAGTACCAGTTGGCGCATGAAAATCCGGCCACGCCGCTGCCACAAAATCCGGCTGATGCGGCGAATTCGCCCATTGAACACGTCATCTACATCATCAAAGAGAACCGCACGTATGATCAGGTGTTGGGCGATTTAGGTAGAGGCAACGGAGATCCGAGCCTGACTTTATTTGGTGAAAACATCTCACCCAACCATCACAAGCTGGCCCGCGAGTTTGTCACGCTCGACAATTTTTACGTCAACGCCGATGTCAGTGCTGATGGCCACAACTGGTCAACCGCGGGCATTGCCCCGGACTACGTGCAGAAGATGTGGCCCAACAGCTATGCCGGACGCCGTAAGGTTTACGACTATGAAGGGGGCGAAATTGCGGCCCGTCCGCCAGCTGGCTATCTTTGGAATTCGGTGTTGTCCAAGGGGCTGACGATGCGTAATTACGGCTACTACACTGACAATTTGAAAGAGCCTGAAGCCAGTGGCCGCCAGGTAAAATCGGTGCGCGATCCTTCGCTGACTGCGGTCACCAATTTCAATTATCGTGGCTTTGATTTGGATTACCTTGATGTAAACCGCGCCAAGGTTTTTATTGAAGATCTGAAAAAGATGGAAGGCGAAGGCAAGCTGCCCCGGTTCATACTGCTGCGTCTTGGCAACGATCATACATCGGGCACTTCCCCAGGCAAGTACGCGCCGCTTGCGCAAATGGCCGATAACGACTACGCGTTGGGTCAAATTGTGGAAGCCGTTTCAGCCAGCAAGTTCTGGCCTAAGACGGCAATCTTTGTTTTAGAAGACGACGCGCAGAACGGGCCGGATCACGTGGACTCACATCGGGCTCCGGCCTTTGTAATCTCTCCCTACACCAAGCGGGGCGTTGTGGATCACACGATGTACAATACGGCCTCAATGTTGCGTACAATGGAGCTGATCCTGGGCCTCAATCCGCTTACCATGTTTGATGCAGCTGCCCGCCCGATGGATAACGCGTTCCAGTTGACGCCGAATCTCAAGCAGTACACCGTCGAAAAACCGCGCATTGCAATTGATGAGCGCAATGCGGCGAACGCACCGAAGGCGGCTCAGTCTCGCCGCATGAATTTCTCGGAAGCTGATGAGATCGACGACGACGAGCTAAACGAGATTCTTTGGGTAGCCATTCGTGGAACAGATCCACCGGCACCCGTCAGGAGCATTTTTTCTAGATAATGGGCCGCATTCACCTCTGCTTCGTCTGGCACATGCACCAACCTTTTTATAAGGATCTGGTGTCCGGCGAATACAAACTGCCTTGGACGCGTATGCACGCGCTTAAGGATTATTACGGCATGGTTAAGGTACTGGAAGATTTTCCAGACGTTCACCAGACCTTCAATCTTGTTCCATCGATGATGGTGCAGTTGGAGGAGTATGCCAATGGGACTGCCGCCGATGTGTTTCTGCGTACTGCGCTTAAGCCTGCTGAAGAACTGACGCACGCCGAGCAAAATTTCATGCTCCAGTATTTCTTCCAGGCCAACGTTGGGCGCATGATTTACCGCTATCCGCGCTATGGCCAGTTGTACGAAGCCAGCCAAAATCCGCGGCGCAATTTTAGCGCGCAAGAGTTTCGCGACCTTCAGGTGTTGAGCCAACTTGCGTGGTTCGACGAAGAGTTTTTGAAGAACGATCATGATGTGACGGATCTGGTGCGAAAGGGGCGTAACTACACGCTTGAAGAACAGCGCACCATGGGCCGCAAGCAGCGGGAAATCATTTCAGCGGTGTTGCCGGTGTATAAGGAATTTGCTGCGCGCGGGCAAATTGAAATTTCAGGCACGCCGTTCTATCACCCGATTTTGCCGTTGCTTTGCGATTCCGATGTGGGTGGAGTTTCGCACCCTGGGCTGCCGTTGCCGAGCCGTTTTTGCTATCCCGAAGATGCAAAGTATCAGTTGGAAAAAACGCGCGAGTACATGAAGGGAATTTTCGGTGCCGCACCTGCCGGGTTGTGGCCTTCGGAAGGCTCGGTCTCTGACGAGGCGATGATTCTTGCAGCAGACGCGGGCTATAAATGGTTTGCTACCGACAACGGCGTGCTTGGCCGCACGCTTGGCACTACGGCGGGTACGCACGAAACCTACCGGACATACAAGTGGTCTAGCCAGGGCCGTGAAATGCAGTGTATTTTCCGCGATCACTATTTAAGTGATCTGATCGGTTTTGTTTATTCCAACATGGGCGCGGCGGATGCTGCCCAACATTTCCTGGATCGGATTCGGGAAAATTGCGGCGGACGCGATGCCATGGTGCCTATTATTCTAGATGGCGAAAACGCCTGGGAATATTACGAAGAAAGCGGCCGTGAATTTCTGCGGGAGTTGTACCGCCGCATAAGTGAAGCGCCGGATATGAAGGCGTTGACGGTTACCGAAGCGCTGGAACAAAATCAGCCGCACACGCTCAATCATATTTTTCCGGGGTCGTGGATTAGTTCCAATTTCAATGTATGGATTGGGGCCGAAGAGGATAACCACGCGTGGGAGCAGTTGCTTCGTGCGCGGGAAGCTTATGATCGTGGGAAGAACGATGTGCCGGAAGCAGACCGCGCTATTGCCTTTGAAGAATTGCTGATTGCTGAGGGCAGCGATTGGTGCTGGTGGTATGGGCCGGAGCATGATTCGGCTAACCGGCAGGAGTTTGACCAGCTCTTCCGCGATCACCTTGCCAATGTCTATCGTCTGCTTGCTTTGCCATCGCCGGAAGAGCTTTCACGGCCCATTCTGCGCATGGCTGTGGCCGAGATGCATGACAAACCAAGCGGCATGATTCAGCCGGTGATTGATGGCCATGTCAGTTCATATTTCGAATGGCTCGGTGCGGGGAACTATCGCATGGATGATCGATCTGGCGCGATGCACAGCACGCGAAATATCATTCAAAGCTTGTCTTACGGCACCGATGGCCAGAATCTTTACCTGCGGCTGGACTTCAATGAACTGCCGCCGACGGACGCACTGGAGCTTCGTTTGAAGACGCATGAGACGGAGCTGATTGTCACATCAAAGCGCTATTGTCTGGAAAAAATTATGGAGGCGGCATTCTCTTTGCGTGAGCTTGGGGTGCAGCCCGGCGATATGTTGGAGTTTCAGGTTTCTGTCTGGAAAGATCGCCTGCCCGTGGCCGCGATGCCACAGCAGGGTTGGCTAAAAATGGAAACAGGCGAGCCGCAGGAATGGCAGCTTTGAGATTATTAAAACGATGATTCAACGAAGATTTCATCATGTCGGCTACGTTGTCAGTTCCATCGTGGACGCTGCGCCGCAATTTCAAAAATCGCTGGGGCTCGATTGGGATGGCGAAATTGTTCACGATCCGCTGCAGATGGTTCGCGTCAGTTTTTTACCGGCAAACGTGACCACGCAAACGACTATCGAGTTGGTAGAACCTGCCGGTCCCCGTTCGCCGGTGAACAAGTTTCTGGGAGCTGGCGGTGGCTTGCATCACGTCTGTTACGAGGTGAGCGATTTGGCTGCGCAGATTGAAGAAAGCAAGGCGGCGGGTGATACGCTGGTGCGTGTCCCAATGCCGGCGAAGGCTTTTGGCGGCCGGAAAATTGCCTGGTTTATCTCACCTGCAAAATTGTTGATTGAGTTTCTGGAGGCATAGCAGATGCCCCATTGGCGAGATGATCTGGAACTTGCTGCAGCGGCCAGCCGTATCGAACTGGCGGGCGTAGATTTGAAACTGCTTCGGGCGGTTGATGATCACAATGTGGGCATCGCTGCGCTGGAAGCTTTGAAGGAGCAATTAGGGCCTTTTGAAAATGCTAGTTTCGAGAGGGCGCTGCTGCTGTTGGCCAGTGAGCTGCCATCACCAGCCCCGCCCGTTCATCCCAAAGTTCTTCAATTGGTGCAGGAAGATTTTCGAGGCTTTGCCAGGAATAAGAAAGAACAGAATCCGGTTCTTGGATCAAGCAATTTCATTGCTTGCGCAAAGCTGGTGACGGGGCACCGCTTTCCGGCGGGGCCGATGGATTGGGAGTTTTCCGGCATTCCGCGATCCTGGGTGAAGCAGGCGGGCCTGGTTGGCGGGGCAAAGTTTATGGCCTTTGTGGCGGGTAAACTGGGTGGCTTCAAACCGCTGTTTTTTATGCACGTCGCGCTTCGCCCGCGTAACCGTTCTTTGGTGATTGAAAATGAAGTGATGCGGGCTTACTATCGCATGGCTTCTTCGTTGCGCGGCTGGCCCAAGATGAAAGGGATTGTGGCATACGGCTGGTTTCATGACCCGGGCGCAGTGAATGATAATCCGCATTTGGCATTCATGAACAAGCCGTATTTGGAATGTGGTGGTGCGCTTTTTCGGTTGGAAGAAGCTACGCCCGATTCGGGCTTTGCCGAAAACAATGCACAGCGATTGCGACAATATGAGGCGGGTGAATTGCGGTATTTTATGTACGCGGCTGTGTGGCCACGCAAAGCGGCGCTGGCATGGGTTGACGCGCATCCGGAATATGACGGGTAAAAGATTTTCACCTTTAAACTCTTTTTGTGCCGTAAATGCACTAACTGGCGAAGGTGCAATGGATGACATTGCTAACCAGGCAGACGATTCCACCGATCATGGCCGGTACAAGAAAAGCCCCCACTATCTTCCCCACAAGCAAAATGCCAGTAAGTGAACAGAGGATCAAACCGATGTCGGCACCTCTTCGCCCTTGTAGGGCGAAGAGGCCCAGGGCGATAACAAGAATCGACAAAGAAACTCCGCTCCACCCTAGAAAGAAAACTGTATGTGCGTCATAGTTCGTGAAGGCAACCCCAGCGCCTCCCAGAACAAGTATAAAGATACCCGCATGCAGCCCCAGCGCACCGCCAATCAATGCGGTGACTGCCCCAACTTTGTTCATTATATTTTGCTGATTCACGCCTGTAACCTCCTCTAAGTTAAGGGATCTCTGAAATGCGTGCACAACCTAAACTAACTATTACCGCATGCTCGAGAATGGCGGCCCGGTAAGGTATTTGTTGTGCAGAAATTTTAGAGTACGGTCCTCTAGTTATTGAGTTAGTGTAACAGCTCGTACCGGGAGTGGCTATAGACAGTGCTAGGTATGCGCACTCATCGCCATAGCCACAATCGTCCCAGTGTCTAACATGCGCGGCAAGCGGGCCGGCGGATTGTTATGTTCGCTGCCTTGCCTGTCAGTTACAGATTCATGGACAATGTCGGTGTTACGAATCTGCCGATGGATTTGGTGGATCAAATGCGAGAGTTCAAAGCCATGGCGCGAGATAGCGGCTTCAATCTTCCTCAGCGCTTTAGCTGACTCTTTGCTGGCTTCCGCAATTTTAATTCCTGATCGTTCAGCCGCTGCATACATCCAAGTGAGCGCATTACTGGAAAGGCCCACGTTCATGTTGCCGCCACCTACGTCGGAATGTACGCCGCGAAACCAGATTTCCGACAGATGCGTGTCGGCACTAAAAAAACCGGGCTTAGCCAACCTCGTCACCGGAAACATGATACGCCGTTCGTCCAACGCCATAGCATGGAAGCAGCGTTCCACATTGCCGGGCATATTCAGATCGTAGCCAAGATTGAGGCCGTCGCCGGGGATTCCGAATGATGCAACGATATCCCACACACCCAGGAATCGAACGGGTTGACCGCCGCCGATTTCGTCCAGGTCGTGCCCTTTGTTGACTTGATTGGCAAAATGGACGGCGATGGCCGCACCCCTGCTAAAGCCCACAACATCGATCACGCGATCTCCGTTCTTAAAGTTATCAACAACAGCGTGCAGGGCCTCCTCGGTTCGTGTAAACCCACCGGCCCCGCTTATGCCGCCAACAACTTTCCCCACTTTGCCAAGGCGCGTGCCAACGCCGGAGCGATAAAAGTTGGTTCCCTCATAGGCCTCCATGAATTTATTTACATTGGTATCTTTTTCAGCTTCGGGCTGATCGGCATTCCAGGTGCCATCAAATGCATAAAGTGCCATAGGACTCCTTCTTATGAGATCGAAAAAGCAGAGGGTTTCCCTTTTATAAAATCCGCCAATTCAGGCGAGATTCGCGCATTCCATGTCAGGAGGCGTCAACTTGGCCCGACTTAACCTCAATTCCGAATTTGAACAAGCTGTTAGTCCATTGTGGCGCGGACACTCGTGTCTGCCGCGTCGGGACTCTTGCCGACGCTCTTCGCCCAGGCATTCACGAATAACCCTGGGAGCGAAATCCATTCCCGAGACACCGAAATCGAACTTACAGAGCAACTTCGGAATTCAGGCTTAAGTGCTTCGTTTTAAACACGATAATTTTCGCACAAATCCTAGCTCCTTCTTTGTCCGAGCAGAAAACCCTGGCATTGTCTGAAGAGGTCATCAGAGTGTTCGCAAGATCGGAATACGCCTATCGACTCCCAAAAATCGAAGCAATCCCAATCACAGACCCCGCAAAAATATTTCCAATTCCCGCAACCCCCATCCCATCAACCCGCTACCCTGATTTCCCACCCCGCCCAAAATCCCTCGAACGTACAGCCCAAACCCGCCCACCCGCAAAATCGAATCAGGATTTACAAAATTGCCCCAAACCTCCCACAAGCAAACCCCCGAAATCCCCATCAGCATCCGTCTGCTCGAAATCGCCCAGCGCGCACCCCTGTTCCTCTCCCCAGACATCCTTATCGGCGAGGCTGCGGTTAGCTATCGGCGAGACTGCGGTTTGCTTGCGGCGAAGTTACGAAGCTCGATACCCCGCGGTTCCCTTGGCCAAGCTTGTAGGCTTGCGGAACCGGTTGTTCACGCCTATTCCGACCTCAATTTAATGCTGGCTTGGAACATCGGCGCCGGGAAGCGACGTCTGCCGCGAGGTCAAGCCGCATTAGTTCCAGCGACGCCCGGTTAACGTCGAACATACTTCTCGCCATGATGCTTGCCTCCGGTTTCCATCAATACCAGTTTGTGGTTGCCTTCCTTGCCGTGAACATTGAACATGTGAAGCATCGGGGGATACAGTAAGCCGCTTGACCTACGAGATTGCGCCCGTTACGCCCCCTGTTGCCAGTGGCTGGTCCGTGCAATGGCGGCTCAACTTCCGGCCACGTCATTGCGTGCTCAAGCCCAAAGCGTTCGGTATCGAAGTTACCTCTACCCAGCTTCGTGCCCCCCCCTAGTTGGTTACTCACCCGATTTAACAGTTTTAATGTCGCCAATATCGCGATAAGATAGACTTGTCTTATTTGAGACATCGAACAATGAAACTGTTTCGCTTCTATTTCTTTCTGCTTTTGGTAACGGCGCTTTTTACCCGCAGTGCGTACGCAATCGCACCGAGCGTTTATTCTATTCGACCCACTTCTGGGCCCACGTCAGGTGGCGCGGTTGTGACGATCGGAGGGGGATACTTCACGGGCGCAACAGGTACCTTCGGCGGCGTAGCGGCGATCAACGTAGTTTTGGTTAACGGCGGAGCTTCAAGTTCAGCAACCATCACTGCTACCACACCAGCCCATGCGGCAGGATACGTGAATGTTGTGGTTACAACTCCAGGCGGCTCAGCTAATCGGATCGACACCACGGGATTTGTTTGGAGTTCTCGGCAGAAAGCAAGCCGTTTTGTTGTAATTTCCAGGTGAAGTATGAAAGAGAGTTCCCAATTTTGGGTATTGCTAACAACTCCGAATTGGATTGTTTAATTACGAAATCCATCGATTGGAGCTACGAAAATGAATTTAGGGTGATTGCACGCACCCCCGCTCTCTTAGGTTCTGACTTCGACGAACTACCTTTGGCGGAAAAGGACTTCGTCCCATTTCCACCGGAGGCGTTGAAGGCGGTGATAGTAGGGGCCAATATGCCCGACCGTGACAAAAACGTGATTTCGACTTTTATAAGGGAGTCAGGGTGGGACGTTTCACTCAAAGTGGCGTCGCTCACGCCAGACAAGTATTCAATCGTGGTTTAAGTGAGGTGGTGCCGGAGGCGGGACTTGATGGATAGACCATGGGTATTACAAAGCCGCATTGAATAGGAGAAAACACTCCTTTGACACTCCATTAAGATCGAACTATTTCCCGGATGCTGGAAGTTGCCGAATTCATTCGTCCTGAATCCAACGCCATTGACTCCAATGTTGTTTATTTTTAATCAAATGGCATTTTCTTATGCTGGACGTCGCCGGTTCGACACCGCTCCTCCCCCCGAAAACCCAAACAATCCCAATCACATCCCCCGCAAAAATATTTCCACTCCCCGCAACCCCAATCCCATCAACCCTATACGCCCATTTCCCCCGTCCCCCAAAAACCCCTCGAGCGCGCAGCCCAAACCCGCCCACCCGCAAAATCGAATCAGGATTTACAAAGTGCCCCCAACCTCCCACAAGCAAACCCCCGAAATCCCCATCAGCATCCGTCTGCTAGAAATCGCCCAACGCGCCCCCCTGTTCCTCTCCCCAGATAACCAACCCTACGTCGCCTGCCCCCTCGCCACCCCGCTCTACTCCGAACAGTTCTTCTCCTGGCTAATCCACCAAGCCGAAAAGCACTTCGGCGCATTCCCCAGCAGCCACCAGGTCGCCTACGTCGTCCGCACCCTAAACGCCCAGGCCTACGCCGCCGCCTACGTCGCCCAACCCCACCGCCGCATCGCCAAACTCACCCACCAGCAATACCAAATCGACATGGGCACCCCAGATCACCAAGTCATCAACATCACCGGCAAAGGCTGGGAACTCTCCCAACACTTCGACGCCTTCTTCGAGCGCCTCCCCAGCAACCAAGACCTCCCCGCCCCCGAACGCACCAAACTGATGCTCTTCGAGTGTCTCGAAAAAGTCTTCAAAATCACACCGGAAAGCGCCCGCAAATTAGCAATCTGGCTAACCCAGGCCATGCTCCCCGACCAAAAGCCACCCATCCTGGTCGTCACCGGCACCGCCCGCGAAGCGGCCATCGAAAAGCTCCGC
>JBBRJC010000030.1:0-14344 GCA_038220135.1 Bryobacterales bacterium
CCTTACCGCGATCGCGAATTTCAATGTAGCCATCGGGGTGCATTACTGCAAGGTCGCCGGAATGAAACCAACCACCACGAAACGCTTCGGCGGTTGCCTCCGGACTGGCGTAATAACCAATCATGACGTTGTTGCCGCGCATAATCACTTCGCCCATTGTGGCCCCATCTGCCGGCACATCATTCATCTGTTCATCCACCACGCGGGTGGCCTGGCCACAGATCAAATAGCTGACTCCCTGGCGTGCTTTGCGTTCGGCACGTTGCTCCAAAGGGAGCTCATTCCAATCGGCACGCCAGGCGCAAATGGTGTGTGGGCCGTAGGTTTCGGTTAAGCCATAGACGTGCGCCACATCGGCCCCAATGGCTTCGGCTGCGCGAATTACAGCGGGCGAGGGTGGAGCACCGGCAGTCACAATCTTGAGGCCATGTGTGAATCGAATGCCGTTATTCAGGCAATAGTTGGTGAGTGCGCCGATTACGATAGGGGCGCCGCATAGGTGCGTAACACGCTCGCGACCAATGATTTCTGCGGCAACGGCGGGGTCAAAATGGTCGAGCAAAATATTGCGCCCACCGGCCGCCGTCACTGCCCAGGAAAAGCACCAGCCATTGCAATGGAACAGCGGCAGGGTCCACAAATAAACGGTGCTCTCGTTCATGCCATGTTCGCTCAATTCACTGATGGCGTTGAGCGCGGCGCCACGATGGGAAAACATCACACCCTTAGGAAAGCCGGTGGTGCCGCTGGTGTAGTTGATGGAGATCATGTCCTGCTCGTCGGGTTCAACTGGTGCTTGAAGCGGCGCTGCTGAGGCAAGCAGCTCTTCGTAATTTTCAATCATGGTGATGCCTGAAACATGAGGCTCGATCACGGCTTTCAACCGAGGGTCGACCAGCAACAATTTCGCGCCACAATGATTGATGATCCAGGCCAGTTCGGCACCTGTAAGCCGCGTGTTCAGCATCACCAGAACGGCACCGAGCATGGGCACGGCGAAATGTACTTCGAGCGCCATGGCTGTGTTGGGTGCGAGCACGGCCACGCGATCACCTTTACCCACGCCTTGGGCATGCAATGCCGCGGCCAGGCGACGGATGCGTTGATCGTATTCGGAGTAGGTGATGTGCCGGGAGCCTTCGCTAATAGCAACCTTGTCGCGCCATATAAAGCGGCTGCGTTCCAGAAAATCGAGCGGTGTGAGTGCAGAGTTCATCGAATTGCTACTATATCGCAAGGGAACCTATGCAGCAGAAGACGCCAACCAAAGTAGTGCCGATCGGCGAGTACAATTTTCGCATCCAGGCGGTGCGGATGAGCGCGCTTTTTGGAGGCCTCTTGTTAGGCCTGTGCGCGGGTGCGATGAGTCGCGACGTGCCCATTCCGTTGCTGCAGTTTTTAGGGAATCAGGCGGGGCGGATTGGTGCGCTAGTTGTTGGCGGGATACTGCTTTTCGTTAGTATCCGGCTGAGCAAACCACGGTGGACGGAAGAGGCAACTGTGCTGAAGATCGGGGAGTAATTTGTAATTCGTGATCCTGTCAAAGTTTTCAGAAATAGTTAGATCAATTCAAGGTGGGTGATGCTTCCTTTTAAAATCAGGAGTAACATCCAGGGCGTGGCGTGCGCCGAGCTCGATGAATCGCGAACTCTGAGTTTTTGCATAATAAAATGCATCGTTCCTTAATTGGATGCTTGTTCAATCTGAGTCGCGTGAGTCCTCCCATAACAGGTTGAAATACCGGTCGAACATGTCGAAGACTTGTCCGTGGCCGAACTCGAACACTTTCGTATCTTTGAATTGCCTCGCCGTTGCGGGCGCGAAAAACAAGGACTGATCTGTAACAAAGATCCAACCAATGTAAGGTGCGTCGTAACGGCGAAATGTGATCCCTCCAATTTTCGACCGAGATCGAAAACTTTCATAGAAAGTTTGAATCTCCTTAGATAACTGGCCTGAACCGCTGTAACCCATTTCGACTTCCCTCGCTGCGACCCAATCAAAGCTGCGGGGCGCTACTTCTGTCTCAGGAAATAGAACGCGTGAGTCAATGAACGCTGCCCGCTCAATAAGCGAATCGTAGTAGTCACTATGGATTTCCTTTCCTCGCCCAACTAAAACCGAAACATTCTGTGATCGCTTAAATGCCCGCTGGATTGATCCTTTGGCCTCCTCAGGGCTCTCAAAAACCATTCTCAAATCGGTCCCCTGCAACACTCCTACGGTCGTGACTGCGGCTCTCTTCCATTTTGTGGAAAAAATCTGTATAGCGGCAGCGAATAGGCACGCCGCGATTAGAGATGCAATTACGTTGAAGACGAAATCGTATGCGTTCGTACTATTCATTTAAGTCATTGTCCCAGATTTGGATTCGCTTCATGCCGATGCCGAATTGAGCTTGCTCTCTGGTTGTGGCGTGGATTTCGAGCCAACATTTGAATCCGCAATATTGGGTGTTCACACCATCGGAGCGGCAACCCAGCTTCTCACTGTTGCCGCCGGAAGTTTGAGGGAGTTTTTATGCCGGATCCAGTGGTTTTTGAATCTGCCAAAGGAACAGGAAGTCAGCAGGGGCGATCACTTTGGTGTACTTCCATGAGATGGGAAAGTGCTTCAGCTTACCCGTTACAAGGTAGTTTGCCTTGGACTCTTGCGCACATTCGAGAAACCGGTTGTCCGGCTCATCAATGGCCTCGGTCAGCTTCAAGGAAGTTTCGAGGAATCGACCGTGTTGGTTGACGGCGGACAGCGTCCGCTTGACGTTGGCCGGTCTGATCTTCAGGCGCGGATATTCCAGTACCCTGGCGTATTCCGCGAGAATTGGCTGGGTGATAAACCAAGTGAAACGGTCATTGACGGCCAGATCGAATATCGCCTTTGACGGACCACGGGCCAGGACGGAGGAAATCACCACGTTCGTGTCCAGCACTACACGGATCATTGTGCGTGGGAAATTATCTTAGCCTTGGTGGACTGACGAACCTCAGCAACGATTTTATTGATTTCATTCATGCTGAGCTTGTCGGTTCCGTTCTTGACAGACTCGGCCCGGATGTTGGCCAGCCAGCCTGGCTCAGGAGCGAAGGTGGCTATGTAGTCTTTCACGCTCATAATGATCACCGAAGGCTCTCCGCGTCTGCCCACAACGAAACGTTCGTTCATGGACGTAGCGCGGCGCATGATTTGTCCGAACTGTGTCCTCGCCGTTAAGGCTGAAACGGTCGTAGGCATACCCTTGGAAGCTTTTTTCATGTTGGGCCCTCCAGCGCGAACTGATTAATTAGTTCATTTGAAATATAGCATAGAGGGAGGTGCATTCCATGCCGGAGAGTTCGCGTCTGGATGGCGATTTCTGGAAGGGCCAGTTAAGCCTGATTGGGCAAAGTGTCGAATCTGCTTGCTGCATTTTCGGAATGGTTGGAGAGGAGTGTATCGAGTGGCTTCTAAAGTGAAAAAGGGCGGTGAAGGCCTCATCTGAGAATATGATCATACTCAGAATAAGCTTGCCCACCTTGCCTTAGAGCTATTGTCCATTTCTATGTCGCGCACCATGCTCAGCTACATCAGAGAGTATCGCCTAAGTCACGTTAGAGATGCAGCCGGGGCCAAATCCGGTCCGCTCTGACGGACGCGCTTTTGTCCTGCTCCCACATCGTCTTCGAGGCGGCATCAAAGAATAGGAATAGTTTTCCTCCCTCCATCACATAGGCCCGTGGGTTGGCCGTGGCAGCGGAGCCTCTGCTTATCGCATAAGCGCAAAACCCGCCAAATTGGGGCACAAACTTTTCCGCATCCTGCTTGAATATATTTCGATTCTCTTCCTTGGAAAAATACCAAACCACTCCACCGTATTCGAAGCGGAACTCATTCGTCCCTTTCACAGGCCGGTTTTCCAGGTATGAAATCACATCGTAACCTTGAATGGCCACGCCTTGGCCGTCTTTGCTGAACTTCTCCACTTTCGGCCGCCGTCGGGTAAGCCACTCCCCGTCAGCGCCTTGTTCTTTGGCTTCGGAAAAATAGATTGGATCGCCCGCTGGTTTCAATTTCAAGATCGCCGGACGAATTGGTTGCTCCCCGGCGCTAGCCGCAGATGCAGGGGCGGGCTTGTTTATGCGCACATCAACCATCGGCTGTGAGGGTAGCAAAACCAGTTTCGCCTCTTGACCCGCTGGCGCGTCACTGGCCGATTGGGCGCATAACAGAACCGACGTCAAGGTAAGTCCGCAAACAAATTTCATGCTTTTCATGGGAATTGTCCTCTTCAAAATAGATTACGAGCGCGGCGTGGAGAGCACACCGCGCTTGCATTGGGTTCACTTACTTACAGCAAACGGGAAACGATCGGACAGTTGACGATAAATCCGGCCGATCCATACTTGCCGCCGCCGGGAGCGGTAATTGCGCCTGCTTCCACAAGGGCAAGAATTTGGAACTCATCAATCACGCGCGAACGCCAGCCTCTGTCGATCGCTTTTTGCGTCCATTCGCCCATGTTGACGTCCCACAGCGGGCTGTAATCAGTGGCCACAGTTGGGATTCCGCCCAAAACATTGAAGGGCGCCATGCCATCCAATAACGCCGCGACCAAGCCTTGACGCTGAGGATTGTCGCAACCCGTAGGACCGTTCAGCGTGAGGAATAAACGTTCCACGGCGCTGAATGCTGAGTCATCGTTACCAAGCAGAATGTCCTGCAGCCCGGAGGCGAGCGTGGCGCCTTCAAGCGCGGCGGGAAGAGCAGCTGAGGCCTCTGTGCTTAGATACAGAACCGGTTTGGCAAAGCTAAACCCAGGCGTCAATGCCAGTGTGACCGTTCCGGAGAAGGGCTTGGTTGGATCAGCTGTGATTGACAGAACCTTGTCGTGCACCATTTTGTAGTTAGGCGCGCCGTTCACCATGAAAGTTTTCACATCGTCACCCATGGCAATAATTGGAGCATTGTAGATGTGGCCACCCGCGTTCGTGATCCGGATAAGTGGAGAATAGTTGGAGTCTCCCACCGAACCAGGCGTCGCTTCTAGTGGCGGAAATGGATTCGGACCGGGATTGGGTCTAACGACGCGATCCGGAGTAAAATCGACGGTCCCCGATTCAAATTCCAAGCTTCCATCAGGCAGCAGCGTGGCGTTGCGCACCGCTTTGGGGGAAACAGCCGAGTACACCAGCTTCGCTGAGAAGTTGAGTCCAAGCGCCTCGGCATTTGCGCGATCCGTCGTATCGGTCAGGATATACCAAACGGCGCGATTGCCTTGCTTAACGCGGCCACGATAAAGAGGCAGCCTGACGGTGCCCGCCCTGTCGTCGACCTTGCCTGCGGTGAGAAGCTGCAAGGGACCGACTAAACTCTTGTTTACGGTGGAGGGCGCGACTCCAAAATAGGACTCTGGAATCCCTGTGCCAGTGGACGGGGAAGCGGGATTGACCGAGCAACCCGGATTCGCGGTTTGCGCCATGGCGGTGCCTATTCCAACTGCCGCCAATATCGTCGCCCGCAAAGCGTTCTTGGCCGCGGAGGAACATATTTGTATTTTCTGACTCATTTCAAAATCTCCTTAATTTAACGAAACGAAACTTGCTTCACCTTGGTTAGGTCGTTGCACTCAGTAATTCCCCCTACGGGATCGAAATAAACTTTCGAATCGCGGCGCTTGTTGAGCAAGAGGAACTGGCTTCACTTCGGCAAGTCGTGATCTTCTGGTCAATCCCCCTTTGCTTGGGGTAAGGAAAGATATTTAAATTCATGCCCTGCATCTAGCCGCAGAGACTTGAAAAAGATGATCGAATTCAAGGTTTCACGCTTGGATGACTTTCCAGGAGGACAGTGATGTGGAAGTGGCTGCCGTTACACGCCAAAAGCAATACTTAAAAGTCGGCCGTTCCTCTCACTGCAACTTGGTGCCATAGGCAACGATTTGCATCTCCAAACGAAAGTGCATGTTTTTGTTCGCTCCTCTTCTTTACTTGAAACCCCGTCGCTATTAGGGGACAAGCTCTAACTAACTTTAAAATCCCCCTCATGAATTGCGATAATAAATCCTGTTCATGCGCACGACAGTTTTGATTTTTTTATGGCCAATCGTTCTTTCGGCCCAGCAGTCGCATTACTTCGCTGGTGCGGCGATCGGCGTCACTACCCTATCGGCCGATGGCAAGACCGTGATTACGTCCTCAAACTCAAACGTCTCTTTATATAAGCCGGAAAATGGCTTCACGGCCCATGTACTGGCTGGCCGTCATCTATCGGACTACCTCTCTGTTCAAGGCAACTACACCACCAACTCAAACGCTCTAACTTTGACCTCGCTAGCAACTTCAGATGGAAAGGAAGCGGTGTATGAACAGGGCCGATCAAGCCGCCAACACGTGTTGGGAGGCGATGTAATGCTTTACTTTCGCAACCGCGCAAGCGTGTTCCGGCCCTATCTGTCGCTGGGCGGAGGCGTGGCTTACTTTTCGAGCAAGGCCGAACGAGTGACAGTGCAGAAAGGAGTGTTGCCAATACCACCGGCGACTTTTGTCGCAACCAAGCCCTTCTTGCGCGTGGCTGTGGGTATTGACGCGCGCATCGCAAAGGGCTGGTACCTGCGCTACACCTTTTCCGAATCGATGCTGAAAAACCCGATCAGCGCGCAACTCACGCCGCCGGCAAGCCGTAATCTGGCGTCTTTCCAAAGCTTGTTCGGCGTCGTCAAACAGTTCTAAGCAGACCTACTTCTGAAATTCCGCATATGGGCAGTTGGGCCAAAACACCGGCGCATTTTCCACTTGCTCGCCCAGTACGCGAGCATGGCAAATCTTGCAATACTGATACTCCTGCACCGACTTAACTGGGGCCGCCGCCATGATCTGCTCAAACACGCAAAGCTTCCGGCCATGCGCTTTCGACTCACCCAGCTGTACAAGAGGCCCGGTCAATTCCTGTGTCTCGATCATCCTTGAATAGAGCTGTGACTTAAGACGCGAGGAAGCTGCAGGTAGTTCGGCATCTGAACTTTGTTCCCAAATATCATCGACGAATTGTTTTGGATCCGAATTCATGCTGTCTCCTTTGCCTTAGCTGACCTTGCGCCATCCCTATCCAACCACTTTTGACGGAACTGCTCCCGCGCCCGATAGAGCAGCCTTTCAACGGCCTTTTCGCTGCGGCCAGTCAGTTCAGCCATCTCACTTGCATTTCGCTGCTCCCAGTATCGCCAACGGAGCACGAGGCCGTAATTTTCCGGCAATTCAGACAAGATCTCCCAAGTCCAGCGGTGTTGCATTTCCCCTAGGAGGCGCAACTCCTGATTGACGCCCGGATCTAGTATGTCATCGTCATCGGGCAGTTCCACAAGCGATTCGCGCAAACGCCGGCGGTAGTGATCCTCCACTTTATGCTTGGCAATTCCAAGCAACCACGACTTCAGCGTGGAATCGCCGCGATAGTTTCCGAGGCTTTTCCAAGCGGCAAGGAACACCTCCTGCGCCAAGTCATCCACCAGATCCACGCGCGGCATCACGCGAGAGCGCAGGTACTTCGCCACCGGATCGGCGTAGCGGCCGATGAATTCCGCCGTAGCTTTCCGATCCCGGGACAGCACTTCTCGTGCCAAATCGAGGTCGGTATAGATGCCCGGAGTAGCCTTCGTGTTTTCGCTCAGGATTTGCAATTATTTCCCTTATTGTCCCAAATCCGTCGGGAGGCTCCCGGTCCACGGCGGCCCTGAGGCCAATGGGTCTGCTCGTCTCCACAGCTATCGCGCATTGGTTCGAACGGATTCAAACCATCTTCCTTAGTTAGCCTTAGCGTAAATCATAACTTCCTGTCACATACCCTTCATATAAGTGCGTCGCAAACCTCGCCAAATCCCCCTGTTATAATTTTTGGGGATCGGTCCAATGTCGAGAGCTAGCGATTGATTGAGGACTGGAATGCTGCGATGGGCTGAAGTACGACGGTACGGATGCTGGAGTCTATACGGGTGGGAAGAAATCGCCGTCTTTTGCGCACGCCGCCGAATAGCCGGGCGATGTCCTCCAGGCGAGGAATCGCTGCTCGCCGACGCAGGCTCCGCCAGCCTTATCTCAAGCCTTGTTGGCGCAAACCGCCGTCTCGCTCGATCAACCAGCGGAAATCGGCCATGCCGGCCCCTGGCAGTTGCAGCGGCTCAACGCCGAAGGTGGCATGGGGGCCGTTTACTATTCCGAACGCCAAGGCGAAAACTTCCGCCCGATAGCGGCGTTAAAGCGGCTGCGCCCCCGCTTGGAATTCGCTTCGTCTCCGGCCGTTCGCTGATACATTGGATATACGGAGACTTGCTTTGGTAAAAAAATTAACCAAACGCGGCAACAGCTTGGCATTGGTAATCGACCGGCCGATTCTGAATCTTCTTAACATCGATCCAGAAACGCTACTTGATATTTCCACCGATGGCAAACAGCTAATCGTCGCCCCTGTGACATCTACGGCGCGCCGCAATAAGTTTGAAGCCGCCCAGCAGTTGGCTCACCAGCGCTATGGAAAGGCATTTCAGAAACTGGTAGAGTGATCGGCGTGGAAATATCATCGAGATTCACGCCCAACAAAATGAACTGTACGGCGGTTCCAACGAAATCCGCTTTTCGCAAATTCTAAACGTGATAAACGATCCGGAACCGACTGAGTTCTATAAAATCAGCATGTTCAAATCCATTTGCGATCCCGTCAATATTTTTCAGCAATAGTGAGATTAATTCAGGGTTGGTGATGTTGCCGGTAGAAATCAGAAGTAACTTCCATGGCGTGCGATTAAGCACAAAGGAATCAACGAAGTCAGAGTCCTTGGTAAACAAAATGCGACGTTCCTTGATAGATTAGATAGATCGTTGATGACGGCATCTGAGGTTCGGTTGGCAAGTGGCAAATCCAGCGTGTGCAACGCGTCGTGACCTAGTTCGCGCAAGAGCGACGCTAGCAGTTTGGGAAGTTGAGCATCAATCAGGAACTTCACGCAACTGCGGACTCAATCCGCTTAATGCGGCTCAACTTTGTCGCGTAGGCCAAAACCGCCAGAAGATCATCACGTTCCAGATCTTCATAGTCAGCGAGAATCTCATCCATAGTCATCCCTGAACTCATCAGCTCTAACATGTCTTCCACCGGATAACGTAGTCCCCGTATGGTTGGCCGACCATGGCAAATTGACATGTCGATAGTAATGCGTTCGTCAAGAGTCATCAATGGCCTCAGTTTTGAAGTACCTGCTTTCAGTGTATTCTAATTTTCCGGCTGACGATTTGGCAAAAACCTTGTGTCAGCCCCTCCTACAGCATTCAGCGAAATCTGTCGAGTATAATCAGGAGGATCAGCATGCGAATTTTACTCAGCTTACTTATATGCGCCAGCCTGGCAGTGCCGGTTCTAGCCAAAACCACAACCACCAGCCGGTCGGTCTCTCATGGGCGCGGAACCAAGGTAAAAAAGGCGAAAAAGTTCAAGGCGCCGAAAGTCAAGAAAATGAAGAAGGCTAAGCGCGTTAAGCGCACAACCTCTCAGCGCGCTGCGTAAATCATCACAGTCTGCAACAGCCCACAAAAAAAGCGGGTACCGGTTAAGGTACCCGCCATTCCAGGACTCACGACCAACTAGAAGCTAAATCCAACTAAAAGCTAAATCGTAGTGACAATTGAATCTGGCGTTGCGCACCTAAGCCCACCGCACTTTCAACCGTCTGTTGAATCTGCCCGAACGAGCCACCAGTGGCAGCCGTATAAGCCTGCCCTGGTTGCAGCGTGTTACCCGACGTCCCCAGCACGTTGTTCAAGCGAACCACCGGATTTGCAAAGTTCGCTTTGTTGAACAAGTTGTACACCTCAACCCGAAATTCAGAGCTTATCCGCTCGGTCAAAGTGAACTTCTTGTGCAGCGTCAAATCGAACTGGCTCAATCCCGGCCCGTGCAGCGCGCCACGTCCCAGATTGCCGAAAGTACCCGGGGCCGGTGTTGAGAAAGCAGCAGCATTCAGGTAATACTTCTTGTCCGTAACATTTTCGAGGAACGGATTCACACCCGCCACTACATCCGGGAAACGAACGTCGCGTGAGTTGCCACCACCAGGAACATTGACCAGCGGCACCGTCACCGGAGCGCCGTTCACCACAATGGGAGCAGTCACAATCGCGCCGTTGCGAGTATCGCGATACACCACGTCAGGCCGGGTGATGCGGATATCAAGTGGCAAGCCTGTGCGGCCGTTGATTATGCCACCCATCTGCCAGCCACCCAGCACCGTGTCAGCCGCGCGCCCAAGGTTTTGGCCAAACTGACGGCCCTTGCCGAAAGGCAATTCGTACATGGCCGAGATATTCATGCTGTGACGAACGTCAAAAGCGTTGTTGCCCCGGTCAGCCTTGAAGTTGTATGGATTCGTTGCCGTATTGGCTTCGTTTGATCCGCCAGTGTTGCCGATGCTGTGGCCGTAGGTCCATTGCGCGCCAACCGTCAGGCCCTTTGAGAAGCGGCGGTTGAGGGTGGTTTGCAGTGAATCATAATGGTCGGTGCCGCCGGTTGTCTTATAGTCGATTTCGCCGAAGCGCGTACCGAACTCGCGAACCACTGTGCCAACGCCGGTAGTAGCATTCATCGTCACACCAGTCACTTTGTTAGCCGTGCTGCGCAGGAACAAATTACGTCCCTGGCTACCCACATACGCCATCTGCAGAATTGCGCCGAATGGCAAGGTTTGCTGCACTGAAAACGTGTAGCTGAGAATCTTCTCGGGAACCGTATAGCCTGGTGAATAAGCACGAACGCCGATGCCGGTAGCCGTATTAATATTGAAGTTCTTCACAACGGAAAGCGCATCCACAGGATAGCGGCCAACAGTGGTTGTACTGACACGATCGCTTTCAATCGGTTGAATCAGATCTTCACCCTGGCCCGGTCCAAAATAGTAGCCCGAACCGATGCGGAATGTGGTCTTGCCATCCAGCGCTTTGGGCGACCAGCTCAATGCCAGGCGCGGTCCAAAAGCAAGCTTCGAGCTCTTATAGAAATCCCGGCTGCCCGGAGCATCCAACCCACCAGTAACAATGTTATACAACACCACCAGATTGCGATCTTCGCGCCACGGCGTGTAATATTCGTAGCGCAGGCCGTAGCTCAACGTCAGCGTGGGACGAATCTTGTACTCATCCTGCGCATAGATATTGAACATTTCCGTCTTGCCGTAGCGATTGCCCGTGGCACCATTGTTGAATGGACTAGGCGCGCTCAAATCACCATTAACAGTGATGCTGGGGGTGTTCGCCAGGAACGACGCCAGATTGCTATAGGCATAAGTAACGCCACCCAGACGATCGGTATACATGCGCACCTGGCGAAATTCACCACCAAATTTGTAGTTATGATTGCCCTTGATCCAGCTCAGACTATCCAAATAGCTCAATGAATAGCTGGTGTAGGGCTGCCCGCGGCCGTTGGTTGCACTGCTGGCGCGCACCTGACCGGAGGGAATCGAAACACCCGCGCTCGCACCCTGGCCACCAATGCCAACCAGCACATTAGCGCCGGAAATATTCAGCGTTACACCACTCAAATCAACGCCGGCAACTGTCGGAGCCACACCGTTGGTTCGTGTCTTCGGTCCGTTGTAGCCTAGTTTAACTTCATTGATCAAAGATGGTGAAATGATGCGCTGCCAACTCAGGACAGCGTTCTGGGCCTGGGCGCGTTGTTCAAACGCACTGCCGGAAACGTCGAAAGGAGCTGTGGAGTGTCCGTCGTCACGAAACCAACGCAGATACACCGTATCTTTATCAGTCGCACGGTAATCGAAGCGAATGCTTTCAGAATTCTCATTGACCACGGCGCGGCCGTCCAGTTGCGCAAGATCAAAGTCGGGGTTCGGTGTTGTCGTCCGGCCAACTGGGTAGGCACCAAACAAGGGCTTGATTGCCGAATCTACGCAGCGGGCTGTTGCTCCAGCAACGCACACCGGAAGATTACGGACCGCAGCGCTGGGGACTTGGCCAACCAGGGGGAAGCCGGCATTCTGACGCAAGCCTTCATAATGACCAAACACAAACAATTTGTCTTTGATAATTGCGCCACCCAGCGAACCGCCAAATTGGTTTAAGCGCAGCGGCGACTTATTGAAACCATCGTAAAAGTTACGCGCATCAAGGGCCGAGTTTCGCAGATATTCGAACACGCTGCCGTGTACGCCGTTGCCACCAGATTTGGTAACAATGCTGATCTGGCCGCCAGTGCCGGTGCCGAATTCTGCTGGATAATTGCTGGATTCAACGCGAAATTCCTGGACTGTTTCCAGACTTGCCTGTAAACGGAAGCTGGAGGACGTCTGTCCATTGATATTACCCGGAGAGGAGTCGATGATAGAAGAACCTTCCACGCCATCAAAGCGGACCGCGTTTTGTTGATTGGCGCGACCGCTGAAGCGGATGTTATCGTACGTGCCGCCGCCGGCTGTCTGGGCACCGGGAGCAAGCAGGTAGAGTTGCGAAATCTGGCGGCCGTTAAGCGGCATCGACGCCACTTCCCGGGCATTGATATTGGCGCCAACTGAAGCCGAACTTGTATCGATCACGGCAAGATCGCCGCCGGAAACGGTAATTTCTGTAGTAACTGACGACGGCATCATCGTCACGGTGAGGTTGCGTTCCTGACCCACGGCCAGATTCAAATCTTTATATTGTGCGTTTGACAGTCCAGGGCTGGAAACCGTCATGGAATAAACGGAAGGGCTTAAGCCGGTGATGAAGAAGGCTGCGGATTCATTGGCAATAGCCTCGCGTTCCGCTCCGGTCTTCTGATTCTTGACTTTGATTGCGGCTCCGGGAATCAATGCTCCGGTGGAGTCCACAACCGTTCCTGTAATGCGGGCTTGGTCCACTTGGGCCAAAGCAACCGTGGCAAATACAGCGGCAGTAATTATAAATTTCATGCATTTTCAGGCTAGCAACCGCGCGTTTCAGTTCGATGACTAAGCCGTTACAATTCAAGCACTTTCATGTCAGTTTGTAATCTTCAAGGTTATGGAGTGTGAAACGAAATTGTCACCAAATTGAATTAACCAGCCCAAAGTGGTGGCTCTAACCCAATGGAAACACAACTATTTACTTCACTGGGAAAATCAATATTCAGTCATCCAGTCTCACATTTCTGTAATCGGTTTGACGCACGGGAATGTTACCTTTTGGAGCAGAAACGCTAGCATCCCCCATAAACGCGCTTCGAAATTGTCCAGGAGCTTCCACCAATTTAATGCTTAGAAAGATCTGTTTTGCCACCGCCCTGCTTTGCAGCAGCCTGAGCGCGCAAGTAGCCATCGTTAATAATGCCAGCTTTCGTGCAGACCAACCGGTTGCCGCTGGTTCCTGGGTCGCCGCCTTCGGTTCCTTCGCGGGCCTCACAGCCACCACAGCCCAAAGCTTCCCTCTTCCTAAAACGCTTGGCTCAGTCAAAGTGTCCATTGATGGGGTTGACGCGGCGCTTTTTGATGTCCGCTCAACACAACTAACCTTTCTGATTCCATACGCAACCAAGCCGGGGCTTCGCAATGTCCAAATTACAACTCCAGGTGGGGTGGTTAACAGCACTGTCCGGGTAATTTCCAGCGCGCCGGGAATCTTCACGAAGGACACGCAGTCGCCGCCCAAAGGCGCCATTCGCAATCAGGATGGGTTTACGGAAAACAGTGCCTCATCCCCAGCCCGACGCGGCGAAGTGATTTCTATTTACGCAACAGGACCGGGCACCTTAAATCGCGACGTGGCCGATGGGGCAGCGCCAGGCTTTAGCCCTCTGGCGTTGACACGTTCAACCCCCCAAGTGCTTGTCGGCGGCGTAGATGCGAGAGTCGAGTTCAGCGGATTGAATCCCGATGCTCCCGGTTTGTGGCAAATAAACGTAACACTTCCCAGCCAGTCCTTCATAACCGGACGTGTTGCGGTTCGCATTTTCATGGATGGTGTGGATTCCAACGAGGTTACTGTTTTTGTTCAATAGAAAATCTCTACCAGTTGCACTTCTCCTTATTGGAATTCTTCGTGGCCAGGGCACGGGCACCGTAAGCGGAAACGTGTTGGATAGTCAGACTGGCCGGCCTATCCCCGGCGTCACAATCGCGATTGACGGCCAAAGCAGTGACAGAAATGCCACGGACTCCGATGGCAAATACACACTGAAAATTTCCCCGGGCAACTACACTCTACGTTTTAGTTCGCCGAATTATTCTTCCGTGGATCTAACCGATGTCATGGTGAAAGCGGGCGAGGCTACCGACGTGAGTACGCTGCTCAATAACAAGGCCAACGTCACCACTCTTGATGTGGTGGAAAAGATGGGAGCCATCGACGCTACA
>JBBRJC010000031.1:0-14018 GCA_038220135.1 Bryobacterales bacterium
GGGCAGACCGAATTTTGCAAACCGGTCGATCACCGTTTGAAGGCGCGGCAAGGAACGTTGCGCGGCGAAGTGGGCTTGCAGCCCGATCGCATCTAGTGGAGCGTTGTTCTGCTGCATCCACTCCAGCACGCGATAGAAGTAATTTTCGTGTTGACCGACGATGGCATTTTCCAGATTATTGTAGTCATTGAGGAATAACTGGGAGTTTGGGGCTAGCTCCTTAGCATGCCGAAACCAGCGTAACATCTCATCATTCCCCAGCAATCCATTGGTTTGTGCAACACCGGATACGCCACTCAAGCGGCCCTGCACGTCGTAGTTATCGAAAGGCTCGTTCTGCACATCCCATTGATAGAGCTTGCCGGCAACGCCAGGATCCCGCAAAACGTTCTCGAAGTGAGTGGTGATACGGGTGCGGAGTTCTTCGCCGGTGAGACGCTGAACATTGGTGGGCATGTTGCGCATAGAAGGCCAAATAAGATTATGGCCGCGCACTGGAATCTTGCGGTCAAGCAACCATTGAATAGCCTCGCGAGTCTGGGCTTGATCGAATGTTGGGCGGCAGTTTGAACATTCCCACAACGGCCACTTCAAATCATTTTCAAGCACTGAAGTGGTGAAGTGACTGGCAACCCGGGAGCGGTAGGTATCGTTATCAGCGCCGGCTTGCTTTAGGCGCGCTGCCGTTACTGCTGAACCGAACCGGAAGGCATGCCGAAGTTGCTGAATACGGATTTCCGCGCCTGCCACGGGTTGGCCCGATGCATCGTTTACTACAACGGAAATGGGTGTTTGGCGTACTTGTTCAATCCTGGTCCGGGCTTCGGAAATCAGGCGGTCGCGCTCAGCGTCCACAACATTGACGACTTTGCTGGGCAGAACTTTCAGGTCAGCTAATTGGCCAAAATTACGGAGTTCAACATTGGCGATTTCAAAGCGCTGCGGACCCACTCCAAATTGAAAAACCAAGTGCGCTGCACCAATTTTGAAATTGTCATTTGCGCGAAACGGGACCTGTAAAAGCTGCCATTCATCGGAGGGAACAGGAAAGGAGAAGTTGACCGATTTATCGAAAGGGCCGGAATTGCGCTCAAAAACCACTTGCGCTTGCAGCGGGCCATCTTTTCCCTGCAGCAGGCGTGCATAAAAGCTGAGCAAAATGGCGTCATTCTTGGTTAAGGCGGCTGCGTTATTCCAGCCGAGTCCGGCGTTGTAGATGAATGCGGATGTGCCGTTTACTTGAATCTGAATGGCCTGAGTTATGCCGGGGCCGCTGGCGGAAATGACGCGCGCGGAACCACCACCTTGAGCGGTGTCGAAGTAAGCGGAGTAACTGGCGAGTAAATCTGAGGGTAGAACAAGTGAGCTTTCGGTAGGTGCCGGCGGTGCAGCACCGCGAGAAACAAGCGAGAGGCCGCCGAGTTCATAGGTTTGCGGGCCGAGCCCATGGCGAAAAACCAGCCGCAAGGCACCAATATCGAATGCTTTTGGGCTGGAGATAGGGAACGAATATTTCGCCCAGGTATTGAGACTAACCGGGAAGACGGTGTCTAAAAGCGCGGTGTCATTAGAATCTTCAAGAGCCACGGTGGCGCGGATATTGTAGACATCTTCAGGTGCGATTTTGCGAACCCAAAAGGTGAGGATGAGCCGATCGTTAACTTGGACGGCAGTGGCATTGGTCCACGATAACGAGGCGTCGCGAAGTGCGCGGCCTGGAGCGGCGGTGGTTATGCGGAACGCATCTTTGAACGTGGCACTTGAAGCGCCTACAAGTTCAACGTTCGCCTCGCCTTCAGTTGAACGGGCGGAAAACAGATCCGTGGGCAATACGGATTGAGCAGGCAGCGCCGCGACAAGTAGCAAAAGAGCGAGTGGAAGTTTGAGCATAAACTAAATCCTACGATCCAATGATAGCGAAATGGGATATTCCGAGCGGCATGCCAGCGCGCTTGGATCAACATGAAAGAAAGCAGCCAGTTTCTTAGTCTGCTCTTTGCTCATCGGCCGTTTGCCGGAAAGAATTTCTGAAACTCTGGCTTTCGATCCCAAGACTTCCCACAAATCGCTCGCTTTGAGGCCGCGTTGCTCTAAGAGAAATGCCACCATTTCACGAGGCGAACTGGTCGGGAGCGGGTATTGGTTTTTTTCAAAATCGTGTACCAAGTCAACCAGCAAATCCAACAACGCGTCTTCCTCCGGCGTAAGTCCATCCTCGCCTTTCGCCATCAGACCTTCAATGATTGACAAAACCCGGTTATTCTCTTCTTCGGACCTGATTACGGATGGGATGGCTTTTGCAAACAATCGACCATACTTCTTTTCGTCCAAGTCAACCGTGATGGTGCTCATCCTTTCAATGCTCCTTTTCTAGTATTCGTGGTTGTCGTTCTTTAAATCAAAAAAGCCCGCGAAGTTGATTGCTCAGCTCACGGGCTTTTTGTCTATGCAGTTTATCTACAGCCGGGCGAGGCGGGTGTCGGCGTCGCCGAAGCGGTCCAGCTTGATGCCCATGCGGTCCATGATGCCCAAGTATAGGCTGCACATTTTGCGGTTTTCGTTGCCGTCCTTGTAATAATCCAGCGAGCGGCCTGTTTCGAGCGTGCCGCCCAAGCCACCGGCGAGCACCACTGGCAGGCGGAAGTTGTCGTGCTTGCGGCCTACGTACATGTTCGACAGGAACATCAAACAGGAGTTGTCGAGCACGGTTCCGTTGCCCTCAGGCATGCTGTCCAGCTTCGTTGCCAGATAGGCGAGTTGGCTCAAATGGAATCGGGAAATGCGTTCGTAACCTGCCGACGTGTTGTCGTGTGAAGCGCCGTGGTGGCCGTCTTTTACGTCGAGCCATGGATAATACAGGGCCGACAAATCGCGAGCTAACAGCAAGGTGGCCACGCGGGTTTTATCGGTTTGAAATGCGATGGCGATGATGTCGCACATCAGACGGGCGTGCTCGCGGAAGTCTTCGGGCAGGCCGTTGGCTGGCCGGTCCATGGTGAACGCCGGGCGGTTTTGACCCTTCGCCGCATCTTCCGCTTTATCCTTACTCTTGCGCATTCCGTCTACGCGCTTTTCGACTTCACGCACCGAGGTCAGGTATTCATCGAGCTTTGATTTATCGGTGGCACTGATCTTCTTGGTGAGCGATTCGGCACGTTCGCGGACGCGATCGAGAATGCTCAGATTGCGGAGGCTGCCGCGGTTTTCAAACAAATTGTCGAAAGCCAGCGACGGGTACACTTCGTTGGGCACAGGCGAATCGGCCGATTGCCAGGAAATGTGCGAACTATAGGCGAGCGAGAAATTGGACTCGTGATAGCCGGTCATCGGCTGCTCGCAGGCGAGAACGATACTCGATTGCGGCGTGTCGTCCCCAATACTATTAGCGATCACCTGATCGATGGTTCGATTGGCGCGAATGATGGCACCCTTCTGTATCATTGACCCGGAAAGCAGGCTGCCCGTTTGCGCGGGGTGAATTCCCTGCCCCGTTGCAGTTTTGTGGAACAGACCATTGATGACGTTGATTTTGTGCTTGATCGGCTCCAGCGGCTCCAGGCTCTTGGCCAGCTTCATTTCCGCGCCGGACCCTTCGGCACCCCAATGATCTTCGTTGATGCCGCAGCCCATAAACAGCGCGGCAAAACGCTTGGGAAATGCATTGGGCGCCGTGGTAGCACCAAATGCAGAAAGCGATTCAAGCCATGGCAATGCCATTGTGACACCCGCGCCGCGAAGCACTGTGCGGCGGGAAATTCGATTGGTGGAGTTCTGGGTTTGGGTCATGCTATTCACCTTTTGATACCAGTGTTACGGGCTTTGCGCTGGGCTCAGGCCCTCGCTTGTTGAGGAACTGAGGGCTTGTGACAATCGTCTCCACCAGCGATCCTATTTTATAACTATCTGCGGCGAGTTTGGTTTTCATGCGCTCGATAACAGGCTCGTCGGAAATCAGCAGCGAACGGCTGAGCGAGTAGGAGAGCAACTTGCGAGCCAAATTGTCGACGAAATCTTTTTCACGATGTTCGTGAATGTAGGTTTGCACGCCTGCAACGCCAGTGCCGGTGCTTCCACGAGGGAAGGTTACTTGTGTATCAACCACACGGCCGGCCAGATCCTTTTCGCGCGATTCACCAGTTGGGCCGAAACCTTCAAAGGCGAGGCCGAACGAATCGAAGCGGGCATGGCAACCGGCGCAAACCTGATTTTCACGATGCTTGGCCAGTGTCTGGCGTACGGTCAATTCCGATTTCGATTCATCATGCGGCAATTCGGGAACGACTGCCGGCGGCGCGGGAATCGCTTCACCTAAGACACGACGCACCACCCAGTAACCACGCTTGACGGGACTGGTTCGCAGGCCCGGGGAATTCTGCGTGAGGAAAACGGACATTGGCAGCAAGCCACCTCGACCATAGGCGCTGGCATCTTCAACACGCGTCCAAGTATCGGGCTTTGCAGCCTTCACTTCGGGCATTCCATAGTGCTTGGCGAGCACGGGATTGACGAAAGTGTCTTTGCTATACAGCATGTCGAACACTGGGCGATTATTGTGCAGCACATCTTCGACAAAACGCATCGGCTCCTGATACATGGCCTCGCGCAGATCGTTGGTGAAGGTGGGGAAGCGCATGCGGTCGACGGAATTGAGCGTTTCAAAATGGCGGAAGTCGAGCCAGTTGCCGGCGAATTCCGTGGCCAGACCGCGGGCGCGTTCGTCTTTCAACATACGGCGCGCCTGGGCAATGAGCACCTTGGGATTTTGCAGATCACCGACGGCCGCGTGGGCAAGCAGTTCCTTATCGGGCATGCTGGACCAGAGGAAGTAGCTTAAGCGGCTGGCTAATGCGAATCCAGAAAGCGGCTGTTTAGGTGCGGCGGATTGCAGCGGCTGCATGTCGATGCGGTAGCAGAAATCGGGAGACATGAGCACGCTGACGATGGAATCTCGAATGGCATCTTCGTGGGAGAGGGCATTTTTGTCGCGAAGGGTGTGGTAGTAGGCCAACATGCTGTCGCGTTCAACTTTGGTGAGCGGCCGACGATAGGCGCGGGAGGCGAATTTCAGCAGAGCTTCCAGGTGCAGCGGTTCTGCCTTTGGGCGGCTGGCTAGCACGGCCTGAATGGTGGTGTTGACACGTTGGAAGTGTTCCAGGCTCGCTTTTTGTGCGATCGGATTGTCGCTTTTCCGGGACTTTTCAATGTACTCTTCGCGCAGGCCGGCAATGATTGCAGAATCGGTAATTGGTTTGTCAGCAGGGCGTTCTCTGCCGGATTCGCGACCGGTGCCGCGCACTTCACCGCTCTGGTTGAAGTAAAACTGGGTGTAGGTGCGGGTGGTGTAATCGCCAATGAAGTCAAACTGTTCCCAGAGGCGCTCCAATTCTTTCTTGCCCTTTTCGTCGAGGATTAATTCAATAAGCGGCGTGTCGTCGCGGAAATAGCCCATGACGTTGTGGAAGCCGGCGCTGAGCAGACGGCCTTTATCCTGAGAATCGTCGGGGAAGAAGCGACCGCGTTCCTTGACGTAGAACACGTCGGGGAAGACGTTGCTGAGACGGGCGAAAGCGGCTTCGTAGGCGGCGCGCTGGCCGGTGGGAACGATCAAATCCTTATCGCCGGCACGGGCTTTGATGGCGAGCGCGGCGGCGCGCGGCGCGGATTCCTGGCCCAGGCCGGGGTAGCGCGGAATGGTGGGGACGACCAGCGGTGGATCGGTTTCCATGAGCAGCGTGGCCTTATCGAAATTGCGGCGGTTGGCGGCGAATTCGCGCAGCTTCCAGATGAGCAACGGAGGGGAATAGGCGCTGAGGCCTTTCACTACCGGGGCGGTGAACTGCATGGCGGTGTGGTTGCGGATGCGGACTACGAAATCGCGCATTTCGATGGTCTTGGGGCGAACAGCTTCGAAATCCTTCGGAGGCAGCTCTTTCCACATGGCCTGCAACTTGGCAATGGGACCCACTACATTCTTGGGCTCTTCCAAAATCTGCCAAACCATCGGCAAATATTTCGCGCTGATCTTCGCTTCAGCAGCGATTGAAGTGAGGGTCGCGGTGGGCTTGCCTAGAGCCACACGATTTTTGTAGCGCCAGGCGGCCTGGAAGTAATCGGCATAATCGGTGGGCTGGCGTTCGTAGAAATTCACGATGCGCTGGATGGCGTACTTTTCGCGATCCGTTTCAACCAGCATTGGGTGAGGCGAGAAATCGAAGCCATCGGGCGTGAGCACCATATGGTCGCCAACTTCGCGGGCTGCTTGCAGGTACTTGTTGAGGAGCGCGGGGGACATGGTGAGCGATTCGCCGGTGTTATCGAACCCTGAAGGATTGGCTGGGTCGGTGGGGAATTCGCGGGTGGGGCGGATGTCGACACCGGTGAGGTCACGAATGGTGTAGTTGTATTCGGAATTGCTGAGGCGGCGGACCAGCACGTTGCCCGGATCACCGGCATTGCGGCGAGCTTCTTCGTTGCGCACGGTTTGAATCCAGTCCATCACCTGTTTGCTTGCTTCCGCGGGAGGCTGCGGCACCTGTTTGGGCGGCATTTCCTTGGCGTGCATTCGTTCCTGGACGAGGGTCCAGCGAGGGTGGTCGCGCACGACGGATTCGACGGTGGCGTAAGATTTCAAGTCGAACTGGGCGGCGGGGTTGTCGCCACTGTGGCAGCCGTTGCAATATTTGGCCATGTAGGGGCGGACGGTTTGCTGGAATTGGCGCTCGAGGGCGGGGCTCGCGGCGTGGGCGGCGGAGATCAGGGAGAGGGCAAGGGTGGCTGTGAGGGCGCGACTTAGCATTAGGATTTGATCATCATACAAGGACCGAGGATTGGAGTACAACATATAGGACCGCTTCCTTTTGCTTGAGGTTACTGTTAGCCGGGGAAATTCGAGCGCTTGAGTGGGGGCTTTATTGGAGATTTTGGCATGGGGGCGGGGGCGAGTCACTGATCGATTTTTGCAGGTTGTTGAAAATGCGGGAGATTTAGGTTGAAAGGGGATGGGAATGGGTTTGTTTTGCGAGCCTTTGGCGGGGATTGGGTTCGTTTTACTGGCGGGTCTGGTGGGGGCGGCGTTTGAGGAGAGGGCCCGCTTGGACTGGGGGAGGCCATGCAGCTGGCGGGAATTGGGTTCGTTTTTCCGGGCACATTGTTTCACCACAACAACCGCTCCCTTACGGTCACGGCTCGGTAAATAAGCTCCGTTTTTACAGTAGTTTACGGGCTATGGGTTGCCTGTGGCTGCCCTTGCGCGAACCGTGATTGGGTTCGTTTTACTGGAGGCCTGGGAGGGGGCCGAGGTGTTCGGCGGGGAGCAGGCGGAGGCGGCCGGTGCGCGGGTCGCGCCAGCGGAGGGCGAGCCAGCGCCAGGCTTCACCGGAACAGTAGGGGAGGCCGCCGTCGGATGGTATTGCGGCGGTGGCGTTTTCCGGAAGGTTATGGAGTGTCATTAGGCATTTCCCGGTTTTCGCGTCCCAGAGTTTGAGGGAGTTGTCAGATGATGCGGAAAGCAGTTGCTGGCCGTCGGGGCTGAAGGCGCAGCTATTTACGTGGGATGAGTGACCGGAGAGGGTGCGCCGGCACTGGCCGGTTTCCGTGTCCCAGAGTTTGAGGGAGTTGTCAGATGAGGCGGAAAGCAGTTGCTGGCCGTCAGGGCTGAAGGTGCAGTTCCTGACAGAGGATGAGTGCCCGGAGAGAGTGCGCAGGCACTGTCCGGTATGGGCGTCCCAGAGTTTGAGGGATTTGTCATCTGAGGCGGAAAGCAGTTGCTGTCCGTCGGGGCTGAAGGCGCAGTTCCAGACAGAGGATGAGTGCCCGGAGTACGTGCGCAGGCACTGTCCGGTATGGGCGTTCCAGAGTTTGAGGGATCTGTCATGTGAGGCGGAAAGCAGTTGCAGCCCGTCGGGGCTGAAGGCGCAGCTCCTGACATAGTCTGAGTGGCCGGAGAGAGTGCGCAGGCACTGTCCGGTAAGGGCGTCCCAGAGTTTGAGTGATTTGTCATGTGAGGCGGAAAGCAGTTGCAGCCCGTCGGGGCTGAAGGGGCAGCTCCTGACATAGTCTGAGTGACCGGAGAGAGTGCGCAGGCACTGTCCGGTATGGGCGTCCCAGAGTTTGAGGGAGTTGTCAGATGAGGCGGAAAGCAGTTGCTGTCCGTCGGGGCTGAAGGCGCAGCTCCAGACAGAGGATGAGTGGCCGGTGTTCAAATACCAATCCAATTTGGGCGGTTTCGCATCTGGGACAATGGTGGCGGACGAGCCCACATGGTCCCAATTTTCAGGCAGACGGGCACTTTGCAGCGCAACCCCAATCCATTGGCAGCCGGATACGTTGGCTGATTGTAAATCAGAGCTAGCCAGTGAGCCACCACGCCAAATCGCGCCGCTGAAATCAGCACTTTGGGCCTTCGCCCGATCAGCCTTTACGTTGACTAGTACCGCTTGGCGAGCCTCGATTGCGGTGAGGTCGGCTGCGGTAAGATCTACCTCTTCGATACGGGTGCGGTTTAGTTTTGCCCCGGTAAGCTGTACACCGCGGAGGCTGATGCCGCGAATGGTCCAGCCTTCCAGGTTGGCGCCGGGCAGGCGAACGTGAGCGGGCTGAGGTGCGGGCCACTGCTTTTCTACTGCACGCAACCAGTAGCGGAATGCGAGGAGGGCTGCTGGCAGGGGTTCGCTCCCCATAATCTCGTTCATTTCGGTTAGACCGGTTGCGTCGAGTTGCAGGAGTTGGCCGACGAAATCGATCGTTTCGATTGAGGGAAGGGGCATGTCCCACGCTTGGTGGACTTTGTCCCTTAGGGCGCGGACAAGATAGCCGGCGAGGAAAAATTCCTGTAGCGAGGTGTGGGCGAAGCGGAAATCTTTTTCTTGACCTATGGGGCGAACAACGAAAGTTGCGGTGCGCAGGTCTTCTTTGAGCAGGGCGCGCGGCTTATCCATGGCGGCGGCAATTGCAGGGTGAGCAAACAGAAACGTGTCGAGCCATTTTTCCAGTCGGCTGATATCCCAACTCTTATTGCCGCTACGCCAGAGGTCAGCAGCGAGTTGCTCCATCATTTCTTGCTTATAGGCTGAATCGATCTGATGCTTGCCCATGTCGCGGGCCAACCATTTTTCAACGAAGAGCTCGTAGAGTCGAGCGGCGTTTACAACGGCTCCTCTGGCGCGCAATTCCACCAATTGATCCACCTGCTCGATGATCAGTTTCAGTAAGTAAGGGCGCTGGGCGAGGTCTTCCAGATTGTGAATGGAGCGGATGAGGCTGAAGATATCTTCTGCGCGTTCGGTGCCGACTTGCATCATCAAGTGCTGGCGAATCTGGTTCTCTGAGAAAGGCAGCAATTCAAGTGCAGGGTAGCGGCCACCGTCGATGCCTTCGCGGCCTTCGCCGGTGAACATCGCGTTTTGTTCGACGAGGTCGCGGAAATAATGGGAGCGGCAGGAGATGAGAATCTTTCCTGACCCGGCTTTCCGTTCCTTCCGGAGGGCATCGGGCAGAATGGACCAGAGTTCCCGGATAAAATCTTGGGCTTCAGTTTTGGTAAGGTGAACAGTCTTCTCGTCGAGGCCGTCGAAAATGATTAGAGCTCCTTGCTCTTGCACCATCCGGATTATCAGGTCCGGATTTACGGTGTTGCGGACGTTCCATTTGCGCGTGGCTTCGGCTAGCAGTTCCTGAAGTGTTGGCACGCTCGGGCCACGATGGTCGCGGAGATCGATATAGATGGGAAGAGGAGTTTCTGGGCTGGTTTCGCGTAGGGCGAACAGGTCGCGGGTGAATTTGCGGAGGGTTGTGGTTTTGCCGATACCATATTCGCCGAGCAGGGCGAAGAACGGGAAGGATTTGGGATCGCAGGCCCACTTGGTCATTACTTCGAGAGCGTCTTGGCCGGTGGGTTGGTTGTCTGGTTGGTACTGGACTTTTTGATAGCCTTCGAAGCCCATGGTTCTGGTGAAATGGGGGGTCTCCATGGCTGGCATGGGAATGGCTGGGGCGGACTTGTTAATTATAGGAAGGCTTTTAATAATGGCTTCATATAGTGCGCGGGCGAATTCCTCGTTCCTTACGCAGTCCTGATAGGATTTACCCTTGTGCTTGAAGATTTTGCGGTGTTCCAAATCTCTCAGATCTGCGTCAGTGGCCCAATTGCTGAGCTTCACCGGCAACAGCCGGCCGTTGTTCAAGAAGAAGTCGAGTTCCACCATATCTTCGGAGCCCAAATAGGGGGCGCTCAGCAGGAGTAATCCATAATCGTTCTCATTCATTGCAATGCGAATCGCTTCCTCTTTAAGAGCGCCGAGCGGGATGTGCTCTCTGGTCCAAAGGATGAGTTCATAATGACGGGAGATTTTGAAGTCGGCTTTCAATAGGGAGATCAGGGATTTGGCGAGTCCTTCATCAATCGGGTTGTCACAATGAGAAACGAACAACTTGACTTGCTGCTTGTTGGGGTCAATGCCGAGAGTGGGAACAAAATCTATGTTTTCGACATCCTGCGTCGCTTGTTCAGAGTAGGCCGTCACTTGGGCCGCGCCTTGATCTGGACCGGTGAACCAGCATAGGCGTTCTGTTGGAGGATTCTTCTTTTTGGAATCGACCTCTATCCTCAGATTCATCGCATTCTCTTCCGCTACTTGGTTGACGCGCGTGCGAAAGGCTGTGAAGTTGGGCAGATCTCCCAACCCGGTGGCGACGATGCAATCTGACAGGCGCAGTTTTCCCTCTTTATCGGGAAGATTAATCAGATACTGAAGCCGATCTCGATCCGATTTGCCTAGTTCTTCGAGCCAACCCGTGGCGGCGCTGCGGAGTGCGGAACCGGTGAGGATATCCATGATTTTATGCCTTGGCGCGCTCGGTGGCGAGACGCTGCACAATGCGCTCGTAGCAGGCGAGCCCGAATGCCGACTTATTTCTGGATTGATGGAAGGCTTGGTGGTTGTGGCGGAATACCTGGTGCTTTTCCAGACCTCGGAGATCGGCATCGGTGGGCCAGGGCTTGAGGGCCACCGGCAGAACGCGGTTGCGGTTGATCAATTCGGGTAGTTCATTCTGCTTGATGTATTCGCTGCCGAGAAATGCGGAGCTCATTAGGAGCAGGCCGAAGTCACATTCTTTCAAGGCTTTGAGGATGGTGTCATGCCACTTTTCGCCTAATTCGATGTTCTTGCGGTCGAGCCAGAAGCGCACTTCGTATTT
This sequence comes from Bryobacterales bacterium, assembly GCA_038220135.1. Lineage (GTDB taxonomy): Bacteria > Acidobacteriota > Terriglobia > Bryobacterales > Bryobacteraceae > JANXSF01. Next base: position 11,197 of record JBBRJC010000031.1, read on the forward strand.
TCGGGAAGCGGCGAAGTGTTGGCGGAGTTCTTCGAGGAGTTGGTCGGCGAGTTTGGCTTCTTTGCTGCTGTAGGAGACGAAGATGGTGATGCGTTGCTTGGCCATGAGGTATTTTACGATATTTCTGATTTCTTTCGCAATAGAAATCTTTTACTATCTTTATGGCTTGGAGTTTAGCGTATGGCTGAGCAGAGGTGCGTTCTGGGGTTTTTCGATGTGGTGTGGAATCATAGGCTTAGGTGGGTCGGAGGGCCAGTGATTGCATTGTTGCTGCTTGTGGCGGAGCAGCGGAGGAGGTTTTAAAATATTCGAAGTAATTTGGCGATCAGTGCGGAGGAGCAGAGTGTTTATCGACTCCTTCAAAGGAAGTTATTATCCTGCTTTTCTTCGCTCGAGTTCGGATACTCGGTCCTCTACTGCTTGAACACGATCATCTAGGAAACCAACAGCCGAGGTCCCTTGGCGGTAGCGCAAATCAGCGCTACGCGCCCATTTCCAAAACTCGCCGAGCAGACGGGTCTCAACAGTTTCAGTATGTTGGATCAATTCGCTCTTCATCTCAGCCATGTCGCTTTTGATGTCAGCCAATCCGCTCTTCATCTCAGTGTTCATTTCGCGCTTCATGTCAGCCATTTCGCGCTTCATGTCAGACATTTCGTGCTTCATTTCCGTCAGGTAAGCTTTGAGTTCTTCGTCCATTGTTGACCTTCTCTCTTTATTCTACATATCCTGTCAATACTCCCATTTATAGGTTTGGGGTAATGGATTTCCAACAACAGACTAACGCACATGCGGAAAGCCCAGGTCAACGGAGCTGGTACTGGGGTCGGGCCAACGGCTGGTGACTACTTTTGCACGGGTGTAGAATTGCACGCCGTCGGGGCCGTACATGTGCAGGTCGCCGAAGAGCGAGGCCTTCCAACCGCCGAAACTGTAGTACGCCATCGGAACGGGAATGGGCACGTTGATGCCAACCATGCCAGCTTCCACGTCGAACTGAAATTGGCGGGCGACGCCGCCGTCGCGGGTGAAAATTGCGGCGCCATTTCCGTAAGGGTGAACGTTGATCATGTGCAGCGCTTCTTCATAAGTGTTGACGCGGACAACGCCGAGGACAGGGCCAAAGATTTCGTCATCATAACAGCGCATGCCGGGTTTTACGTTGTCCATCAGTGAGGTGCCGAGGAAGAAGCCTGTGCGGGCTGATGCGCTATCGGCGCGGCCATCGACGGTTAGTGTGGCGCCTTCTGCTTCAGCGTTTGTAACGTATTCGGCCACACGGTCGCGATGTTCGCGGCTGATAAGGGGACCCATTTCGTTGCCCGCTTCCATGCCGGGGCCGACTTTGATTTTTTCCATGCGTTGGCGGATGGCGTCGATCAGCGGGTCGGCAACTTTGCCTACGGCGACCACGATGGAGATGGCCATGCAACGTTCGCCGGCTGAGCCGTATGCGGCGGAGACTGCGGCGTCCGCAGCCATGCCGATGTCGGCGTCGGGCAGGACCAGCATGTGATTTTTTGCACCGCCCAAAGCCTGGACGCGCTTGCCGTGTTGGGTGCCGGTTTCATAAACGTACTTGGCGATGGGGGTGGAGCCGACGAAGCTGATGGCCTTTACGTCGGGGTGTTCGAGAAGGCGGTCAACGGCAACTTTGTCGCCATGCAGGACTGTGAATACGCCGTCGGGGAGGCCTGCTTTTTGGAGCAGTTCGGCTAGGAGCAATGTTACGGACGGATCCTTTTCAGAGGGCTTGAGGATGAATGAATTGCCGCAGGCGATGGCGTTGGCGAACATCCACATGGGGACCATGGCGGGGAAGTTGAATGGCGTGATGCCGGCGACTACACCCAGGGGTTGACGAATTTGATAGACGTCGATACCGCGGCTGGCTTGTTCTGAAAAACCGCCTTTGAGGAGTTGTGGAATGCCGCAGGCGAATTCGATATTTTCGAGGCCCCGGGCAACTTCACCCATGGCGTCGGGGACCGTTTTGCCGTGTTCGAGGGTTAGCAGTTCGGCGATTTGGCGGCGGTTGGCATCGATCAATTCGCGGAGTTTGAACATCACTTCAGAGCGGCGAGAGAGGGGCGTGGCGCGCCAGGCGGTGAAAGCTTCTTTGGCGACAGCAACGGCGTGATCGACTTCAGCGACGCTGGCTAAATCAACTAGCGCTTGCGGTTCGCCGGTTGCAGGATTCCAAACTACGGCGGAGCGGCCATTGGTTGAAGGGTAGGCTTTTCCGCCGATCCAATGGTTGATGCTTCTGAGCGCGACTGCTTGTTCAATTGCCATTACTTATTGTCCTTCTGAATCCATTGTGCCGTTTTTGATGCGAGACGGTCGAGGGCGATGATGGCCATTTCGAGATGCTCTTCGCGGGTGTTTTCAATTTTGTTATGGCTGATGCCGAGTAAGGATTGTACGAACATCATGACCGATGGGATGCCGGCGCGGGCTACTTCGGCGGCGTCGTGGAGGGGGCCGGAGGGCAGGCGGTGGGAGGTGCCGGCTGTTTCCAGAATCGCCTGTTCGCAGAAGTCGAGCAGCATTGGGTGGAACGGGACTGGTTCAATATTCCAGATGCGCGACCAGGCGACGGTACATTTTTCTTCGGCGGCGAAACGTTCGCTGGCTTCGCGGGCTTCGGCGTACATGGTGGCAAGAACTGTTGCATCGAGGTCGCGTTGATCGAGCGTGGTTTCGCAGCGGCCAACGACTGCGGTTACGATGCCGGGAAATGTTTTGACGGAGCCCATGGTGCAGACGGCGTCGGCATGTTTGCCTGCGATGTTGCGAATTTCGAGGGCGAGTTTGGCGGC
>JBBRJC010000032.1:0-13938 GCA_038220135.1 Bryobacterales bacterium
ACCTATTCGGTGAACGGCAAGCAATATGTAGTAATTTCGTGCGGCGGCGGTGGCCGTCTTTCTACAAAATCAGGAGATGCCTACGTTGCGTTTGCCTTGCCTTAGCTTGTTCCTACTTTTGGGATTGATGGCCGCAGCTGCCGATCAACCGATCCCTTATAGCCATAAAACCCATTTGAAGATGGGAATGAAATGCACGGATTGCCACACCATGCCGGGGAAAGGTGAGGCTGCAACTTTCCCTGCCGAGTCAAAATGCATGGCTTGTCATGCCAGTGTAAAAACCGAAAGTCCCCACATTCAGAAGCTAGCGGAGTTCTTCAAAAAGAAGGAGCCGGTGCCATGGGTGCGCGTTTACCGTCTGCCGGAATTTGTTTGGTTTTCCCACAAGGTTCACGGAAAGGCTGCCGACTGCGCGCGCTGCCACGGCCCGGTTCAGGATCGCGATGTGATGACCAAAGAAAAGCCAATCGACATGAATACATGCATGGCATGCCACGACGAACACAAAGCTTCCAACGAGTGCAATTTGTGCCACAATCCGGCTTAAATCTATTGAACCTAGTGTAGTGTCCGCGAAATAGATCGGCCTTCAAGAGAACACCTGACCGGCTCATGCGAACCGCCCTGTGACTCGATTGGCGGAGCAAAAATATTCAGGCACATGGAACCTCACATCGATTCGAATGCCGCGTCATGATGTCCAGTTATTTAATGAACACTACATTAGAAACGGCATTTGGGCCGTCAAATTGGTGCCAATGGTTTAAATCATTGGACCTTTCAACAGCTACGCGCTTTCCCTGCTAAGGCATTTGGCACAAGAAGTTCTTCGCAATAGTGGTTGTCCGACTTCCGTTACCTCAGGTTAAATAACGAGGTACCAGTACTTCGTAAGGCGCCGCATTATGTCGTCAATCCTGTTTGAAAACGGTTATTCGTCTTTGAGCAGATTCAAGCTTTTCCCGTATCCTGTAAAAAGCAAGACTCTTGCTTTACTTTCAATGGGATAACCTGCTATGCTGTTGGCTTATAATGCGTACCGTCGACCTAATCCACCGTAAGCGCGACGGCGAGGAATTATCCGCCGAAGAATTGTCCTTCCTTGTGAAATCATATACACAAGGGGAAATTCCCGACTATCAAATGTCGGCATTTCTAATGGCGACGTTCTTCTCCGGAATGACTGACCGCGAAGTCAGTGCCCTCACCGATTGCATCATCGCCAGTGGCGAACGTGTTGACCTGTCTGACATCCCCGGAACCAAGGTCGATAAACATTCGACCGGTGGCGTTGGGGACAAGACCAGTCTCATCTCTGCGCCAATTGCCGCTGCGGCAGGCGTAATCGTTCCCATGATTTCCGGCCGCGCTCTGGGCCACACTGGCGGAACGCTCGATAAACTGGAATCTATTCCTGGCTTTCGCACCAGCCTCACCATCGACGAATTCAAAGCGCAGCTTGCGAAAATCGGATTGGCTTTCATCGGCCAGACTGAGCAAATCGCTCCGGCTGATGGCAAGCTTTATTCGCTGCGTGATGCCACCGCAACTGTGGAAAGCATTCCGCTAATCGCTTCTTCGATCATGTCGAAAAAGATGGCGGTTGACCTCGATGCAGTTGTACTTGACGTCAAAGTGGGTAATGGCGCGTTCATGAAAAAGCAGGTGGATGCCCGTCGTCTGGCTCAGATGATGGTTGGCATTGGCCGTCGATTGAACAAGCGCGTGCAGGCCCTCATCACCGACATGAATCAGCCGCTGGGTTATGCCATCGGTAATGCTCTTGAAGTGATGGAAGTTTCGCAAACCTTGCAAAATGCCGGCCCGGTAGATCTAACTCGCCTTTCCCTGGAATTGGCAGCGCGCATGATCCACCTCGGCAAGAAGGCCGCCACAATCGAAGAGGCTCGTGAAATTGCGCAGGCTCGTTTGGTGGATGGTTCCGGTTATCGTAAATTGAAAGAAGTGATCGCAGCACAGGGCGGCAATCCGCAAGTGCTCGATCGTTTCGATCTTTTGCCGAACGCAACCGGTGCACGTGAAATTGTGACTCCTCGCGGTGGTTACGTGGTTGGCATTGAAGCTGAGCTGATCGGCCAGGCTTCCTCAATCATTGGTGCAGGCCGCGATAAGAAGGAAGATTCTATCGATCACGCGGTTGGCGTAATTCTGGAAGTTAAGGTTGGCCAGAAGGTTGAAGCAGGCAACGTACTGTGCCGCCTCTATCACACTGGTGAAGGCCGTCTGGATGAAGCTGCCGACTTGATTGAAGATGCATTCCGCATCTCTAACAATCCCCCAGATGAACGCAATTTGATTCTTGAAGTGGTCAGCTAAGTTTAAGGGTTTGATCGCAGAAGGGGCACTGGAAACGGTGCCCCTTTTGCTTTTCGAAGGCGATGAAAATTGAAGAATACCTGCGAAAGTTGAAAGCCGATTGGGACGAACGTGCCCTGCAGAACGCGCGGTTGCCGAAGACATTCTAACTGACATGACTAACATCTGCTGCGGCCAAAATTCGAGCAAATGAAGGTGCTCGAAATCGACTGCGGTGCGGGCCGGGTAATGCGGGCACCGTCGACAATATTTGGGGAAGTACATGGCGCAGATGTAAGACCGGAAATGGTACGACTAGCCCGGGCCGCCGTCCCCAGTGCTTTTATCCACCCAATAGGTGCAGCTACACTTCCGATGCTTGCCCATCTGTATTTCGATTTTGCCCCTGTTGCATGCTCCACCCATCGCAGCTATAAAATTATCCAATCCTTGGTTTGCGAAGTGGCAGAATTTTTGCGGCCAGGCGCATTATTCAAGTTTGAAGTGCAGGGTAGTAGCAACGTCAAATCGCCGCCTGACGACACATGGCTGGGTGTTCCTTTTTCGATAGAGCAGGCAACTGAGATGGCCCACGCGACCGGTTTTGAATTACGCTTTCACGCGGGTGCAGGTGAAGAACGATTTTGGCTGTGGTATTTCAAGCGCTAAGAAAGCGCTAAGGGCGGGAGCAGCTTAACCAGCGATCGACTTAGCAGCTTCCAGCGCCGCCGGACGATACATGGCTGGGTGTTCCTTTTTCGAAAGAGCAGGCAACTGGGATGGCCCACACGACCGGTTTTGAATTACGCTTTCACGCGGGTGCAGGTGAAGAACGATTTTGGCTTCGGTATTTCAAGCGCTAGAAAGCAAAAAGAGCGGGAGCGTTTAAGCCCCTGCCCTTTTCGCAATGCCTAAAATTAACCAGCGATCGACTTAGCAGCTTCCAGCGCCGCATCGTAATTCGGGTGGTCGCCAACTTCCTTAACGTATTCCACGTAGCTGAGCTTGTTCGCCTGATCCACCACAAAAATCGCACGGCTTTCAATGCGCAATTCCTTGATCAGCGTTCCGTAGCTTTCACCAAATGAGGCCGACTTGTGATCGCTCAGCATCTCGATCTTGTCCACGCCCATCGCGCCACACCAGCGCTTCATGGCAAACGGCAGATCCATCGACACTGTGTAAATCTTCACGTTCGGAAGTTGCGATGCTTCCTTGTTGAAGCGCTGCGTCTGCATATCGCACACCGGGGTATCAAGCGACGGCACTACGCTGAAAATTCGGACACCATTGCCCGTCGATTCCAAATTTACAGGCTTCAACCCAGTATCTACTACTGCAAATTCAGGGGCGTTGTCGCCAGCCTTCAATTCAGGCCCTACCAATGTCAGGGGGCCGCCTTTTAGTGTTGTTGCTCCGGGTCTTTCCATGAATGTCTCCTCTTTCCTAAACTTTCGTATTGAATTCTATTGTAGCGAAGCTCGCAGCGCCTCAGCGGCAACAACTGGCAACTGGCACGCGAAATTTTGGCACACGTATGCTGTCGGCTTACCTTCGATTGGATGCATCGCCGCAAGCTTGGGATGCAACTTCAGCCAAAACTCTCGCGAAGCAACCGAATCGAGAGCGAAAACAATTTGCGACGCCGCAAACTTCCCACCCATCATCGACTTCATTTCAGCCAAACTCTCACCAGCCAGTACCACTTGACGCGGCTCAGCCTGAGCCCACATCCAGGCAACATACATCTGCGGCATGCTGGTTGCCTGCGCCTTCATGCGCTTGGCAAATGCCGCAAGCGCGCGATCGGCAATGCGCCGGTACTCGGAATTCCCCATGTAAGCCGCGAGCTTTAACAACGCCAGAACAGCGTAAGAATTTCCGGATGGCTCCGCACCATCGTAGTCTTCCTTCATCCGCAAGAGCAGGCTTGGAGCATCGGCTGTGGTTGAGAAAAACGCCCCTTCCGCCGCATCCTCAAACAAGGCAATCATCTTCGCTGCAAGCTGATCGGCAAGCTGAATCCACTGCACATCAAACGTTGCTTCGTACAAATCAATCAGCGCCTGAACCAAAAATGAATAGTCGTCGAGGAACGCAGGAATTGCAGCTTCTCCATTCCGAGACCGGCGCAATAAAGCATCGCCATCGCGCATGTTATCCCGAATAAATACCGCCGCACGGACTGCCGCTTGGACATAACGGGGCTCGCCAAAACAGGCCGCCGCCTTCGAGAACGCAGAAATCATTAGCCCATTCCAAGCCGTCAGAATTTTATCGTCCAGATAAGGCCGCACCTTGGTCGCCCGCAGCACCAGCAGCTTCTGCTTCGATGCTTCAATCGACAGCCGGAACTCCTGTTCACTCACTCCAAAAAAGGTTGCTGATCGGTCCAGCGTGTGGTCCACAAACAAAATATTGCGACCGGTAAATTCGTGGTGCGGATCTTCCGCCACATTGCCGTTTTCTTCCACGCCGAAATGATAGATGAACCACTGCGCATCGGGTTGCTCCAGCGTTTGTTCAATCTCCTTTTGCGTGAAGATATAAAACCAACCCTCGCCCTTGTGATGCGGATCAGCGGGATCGATCACGCTATCGGCATCTTCGGCGGAATAGAACCCACCTTCGGGACTGGTCATGTCGCGCAGCACGTAGTCGAGCGTCTCTCTGGCAAAGCGCTCATAAAATGAATCCCCGGTAAATTGTGAAGCTTCCACATAGGAAACCACCAGTTGCCCCTGGTCATACAGCATCTTTTCAAAGTGCGGAACAAACCAACGCGCATCCACTGCATAGCGATGAAACCCACCGCCCAAATGATCGTACATACCACCGTAAGCCATGGCGCGCAAGGTGGCAAGAGACATATCCAATGCCTCTTCATTTTTCGTTTGGGCGAACCATCGATGCAGAAAATTCAGGGCTACCGGCCTGGGGAATTTTGGCGCGCCACCGAACCCACCGTTGCGGTTATCGAATGAGCGCCGGAAATGCGCGTACAAACTTTCGGCAGCGGAATCGTCCAACACCGACGGCTCGCTGGTTACGGTGGAGAATCCCTTTAACTGTTCCACCATCCCGTTTCCGGAATCCTCAACCTTCGCCCTATCGTCGCGCCACACGCCGGCAATATGTTCCAGAATCGAGCGAAATCCTGGCCGGCCATAGCGGTTGTCGGGCGGAAAATAAGTACCACCGTAAAATGGTTTCAACTCTGGCGTAAGCCAAACAGACATCGGCCATCCACCGCCGCCGGTTGTTGCCTGCACGAATAGCATGTAAATGCGATCGACGTCGGGGCGCTCTTCTCGATCCAGTTTAATCGGTACGAAGAAGCGATTCAGAACCTCGGCCACAACTTCGGATTCAAACGATTCCCGTTCCATCACATGGCACCAATGGCATGTTGAATAGCCGATGGAAAGGAAAATCGGTTTGTCTTCGACCTTCGCTTTTTCGAATGCTTCAGGGCCCCACGGAAACCAGTCAACGGGGTTATTTGCATGTTGCAAAAGGTAGGGGCTTTTTTCTTTGGCCAAACGGTTGGGCATTTCCTTTATAATCGCATTTCAGCCATGCCGATCCCAACAACAGAACAAGAACAGCTTCTGAACACCTTGAAGGAGTTCCTCAGAATCCCCAGTGTCAGCACTGCTCCAGAACATAAAGCCGATGTTTTGCGTGCTGCCAACTTCGTTGCCAATCACCTACGCAACGCCGGCCTGAGCGCAGTTGAACTGATTCAGGGCGCAGGCCATCCCATGGTTTACGCCGAATGGTTGGGTGCTCCGGGGAAACCTACGATCCTCTTTTACGGCCATTACGACGTGCAACCGCCGGAGCCTTTAGAGGAATGGATCTCCCCACCTTTTGAACCCACTGTACGCAACAACAACATTTATGCACGCGGAGCCACTGACGACAAGGGGCAAACGCTAATCCAAATGGAAGCTGTCGCCCGGACGCTGCAACGTACCGGAAAACTTCCTGTGAACGTGCGGTTTCTAATCGAAGGCGAAGAAGAAGTGGGGGGCGAATCCATTGAAGCGTTCGTGAAATCGAAGCCAGCGCGCCTTAAGGCGGATGCGGCGGTGATCTGCGATTCAGAGATGTTTGCACCGGAACTGCCCACGTTGTGCGTCGGGCTGCGTGGGATCGTTTATGGCGAGCTGCACATTTCTGCGGCAGCGCAGGATTTGCATTCCGGGGTTTACGGCGGCGTAGCACCGAATCCGTTGCAGGCTGCGGCGGAAATTATTAGCGCTCTAAAGGATCGCGATGGGCATATTCAAATCCCAGGCTTCTACGATGCGGTACAGCCACCGACCGCAGCGGAACGCGAAGCCTGGAGCCGTTTGCCGTTTGATGAAGAGGAGTATCGCAAGAAGGAAGTTGGATCGAAAGAACTGGTGGGCGAGCCTGGATTAGGGGTGCTTGAGCGCACTTGGGTACGGCCAACTTTCGAGGTACATGGTATCCGCGGGGGCTTTACCGGGGAAGGGGCGAAGACCGTAATTCCAGCAAAAGTGCTGGTGAAAATCAGTATCCGGTTGGTTCCCGCGCAAGATCCCGAGATCGCCAGTCAACAACTTGGTAAGGCTATTGAGGCCGCATGCCCGAAGGGGGTGACAGCGGAATGGAAACCACTCCACGGTGCCCCGCCGTGTGTGGTCGATACGGATAACCCCTTCATTGGTGCGGCGTCCCATGCGATGGAAGAAGTGTTCGCGCAAAAAACTGTATTCATTCGATCTGGCGGATCGATTCCCGTTGTTGGATTATTTCAAAACGAGTTGGCGATTCCCTGCGTCTTGATGGGCTTCGGGTTGCCTGACGACAACCTGCACGCACCAAATGAAAAGTTGCACCTGCCCAATTTCTTCAGAGGAATCGAAGCCGTTGAAAAATTCTTGGAGCAGGCTGCTTTAGTGGATCTTTAAGCGGCCATCGTGGCGGGAATCTCCACCAGTTGGCGGATTCCCATTTCGAAGGATTCAAGTCCACGTACCAAAGGGGAAACGTCAAGTTTACCCAAGCCGAGTGAATAGAGCCCCAGGCGGAAGTAAACTGCTACCAAATTGCTGCGAAATCGCCATTCCAAACTAATGAGACTGGAAATCAGTTCACTTTGATCGTCCGGTGCACAGGTAACCAGTTCCCGCATCGCATGAGATAGCCGCGCAAAGTCGCGACGCATTTCGGAAAGGTATTGGGCAAAAATCGCGATTCGTTGCCGTCTTAATCTTCTTGCAACTCGAAGATCGCCGCCCACACGGCCTTGCAAAAACTGCTCATCTACATCGGAAAGCAGCCGCTGCATTGGACGGTACCTGCCAGCGGAAAACCCATCGAGCCAGTCCAACATTCCGGCCTGCACCATAGCAGGTGCAGGTTTGTTTTCAGCCAGCCGCTTTAGGACCAGGCCGAAAACTGCCAGAATCAGGACGGAAGCTCCAATGATCCATGCCACGAACGCCATTGGGATATCCTCCAAAAAGCCAACTGCTTGAGACAATAATTCATCCCCTGCAGTACATGCTCGATGTACAGAATACCCGAAATTAGTGGTAGAAGGCAATGGAAAATGGATCATTGGCGTCAAATTAATTGACAAAACTTTGCTTCAGCGCTAAAGCCCTTTATTTGCGTAGAGAACGCTGTAATGCCTGATCTAATGCGCGCATCTGCAGTAAGAGCATTTGCTCCTTGCCCGAAAGGACTCTAGAGCCGGAAGTACTACTAACCAGCTCACCGTCAACTGACATTTTGAGAAGCCATACCGTAAGCACAACGATAGTGAATACGAACAGGCAAACCGTCAAAATTCCATTGAGTTGAGCGCCAACCTGATTACGCAACAAATTTGCCAAGCCTTCAAAAAAGAAAACAAGAAATAAGAGGGAAGCGTGGATCTTCAAATTATTGCTTAGCTGAATCGGAAACCAAGATAATCCAACTAGAATTACAAAGAGAAAAATTACTAAATTAAAGAGAATAGCCCGGTGAACTACCGCAGCAATTGCGATTGTCTGTTGTGAAAATACATCTGCAGGAAAGTCGATTCCCAACGTTGCAATTGAGAGCACAAGAGCGAATGAAATGGCACTCAACAGCAGTACTTTGCCGGTTTTACGAAGCCCTGGATACTCGACAAGCATCAGATGCAAAAGCTCAATCACCATCATGGCCGCCAAAACCCAGTTCACCGTTTGAAAGAGAACCCAAAACTGGAAGTACTCTTCCCTTGGCCATGGAACGGTTTGTGTTAACACCAGCCCAAGGACATTGGAGATCAAATAAAAGAAAAAGAAACGATACTTGGTGTCCAGCCTGTCTTTGATCAACTTCGCGGCCAACAGTGAATAAAGAATAATGGAAACCCAGATCAGGACAGTTGCGAGTTGTGAGAGGCTTCGAACCATTTTGCTTGGCTTAGCGATTGATTCTAGCAGTTTCCAACATCCTGGAACTTCCGGCATGTGGATTACAGGCAAGCACTCCCGTAACCCACCCAACCTGGGACATCGTTTCAGTTAAACAGTACCGTATCAGCGCACCGCTTGCTGAGCTCGGTAGCTTTCAGCGCACCGCTTTCTGACGCGCGCGGCTCGGTAGCTTTCAGCCTTGCATCACTCTCTTAAGTGGACGTCGCCTGACGTTTGGAGATGCTGCTTATTATCGGGCTCGGTAACCGCAAAGGGCTCAACCACCAGGCCTATGTCGGTCATTTGAGTTGTCATGATTCCACCGAGGTCGGCCATATTTGCGGACGATGATGGAATTTCTTTCGTCAAAGAAATGCAGTTCGGGTAGCAACTATCGCAATTTGGCCAGCAGCCGGGAACCGGAGGAGGAGCCGGTACCGGGGGTGGCTGATTTTCCGGGCACGGATAGCATTCCGGCCATGGAATATGATCGTCGTCAAATTGCAAACTGCCGGGAACGCTGAGGCCAGCTGTAGCCGTATTCTCAAATGAGTCCGTGGACTTCGTCTGTGCAGCGCTTGCAGTCATCGAGGCAAGTAAAAGGCTCGCGGCAAGTATAATCAGGTGCTTCATTATTAGCATCTCCTTGGTGGTTAGGTTGAGTAAAACAACCGTCTTAGGTAAGGTAAACGCCTTATTGGACTTGCAGTTTAAACGTGGATAACTTTTCCGTTTACAGAACGGACCTTTTGGAAATCCCCAAAATCCCCGGTATAGCTGGCAGAAAACCCACATGCTCTTTCAAGTAGGGTACAATCCGAAAAGAAGACTTGCACAGCAGTTGAGGATATCGAAGTTATGGCGCGCAATGCCCCTCGTGGATTGTTGGATCGCACGGCCAAGCATGACCTTTGGCTGCACACGCTATCGAACATTCCATCGGTTTTCGGCCAGTTGGTTTATCTATCTTCACTGCGCAATGTCAATTCCGGACGTTATGAGCACCATGGTTTGGCGTTGTTATTTGGAGACCGGGAATCGGAAAAGGCTCTGCGCGTTTCCCACCAAAAGGCGTTCCTGGATTGGTTGAACTTTGACCTCTCCCAGCAAAAAACCGATATTGACCTGTACCTGCTTTCCATTCAAGAAGATAGAAGGTGCATTATTTCTGCCTGGCTGGAAAATTCACCCTATAGAAACCTGATTCCGCCGTCGGCAAAGGCGTCTGAAAAAAACCTATTCCTCACCGATTTAGAGGCGATGTTGGTGGTGCTCAGGGTCGAGGCCGGCGTCTCTTTGGTGGATCAAGACGCATAGCTACACCGACAACTTGCCCAATGATGTCAATCTCTTCCGGGTATGAGTACACTTCCGGATCGCATTGCGACCCTGGATGGGGCACCAGATACATTTGCTTTTCAACCAGATTGCACCACGAACAGGCGAAGCCGTTGCGGTGTTCAAAAAAATAGATCGGGCGCTCAAATTCGCCCGTCCAACCTGTGGGTACCGGTTTCCGTCTGGTTTCATCGATCATAATCAATGATCCAGGTTGTAGAATAGGGTGCATAAACCAGTCTTCAGAACCGATATAGGCGTATCGATGAGTCTTCAAATCCAAGCCATTCAACAACATAAGTGGAAGCGTTCCCCACTTCTGAATCATCCGGCTAAGGTAGGTAGTGCGCCTGAGATCAATCCCCGGATCAAGGGCAATGGGCAAATGAACAGAGCCCTGCCCGAGGCTGGTAAATTGCATCTCGTGCGTCTTTTCGACGGGAAACAATTGCGAATCCGCAGCAGCCATCGACAGGTCGACACCGTACCATTCCAGGACTTGAGCAAAGTCCAGGCGGTAGATAGCGGACAAACTGTAGATCCTGAAAATAGTGGGAACGGTCCCTCGATTTTCAATATCCGACAGACGCGACAGCGCCACAATAAATTCGTCGCTGTTGCGCTTTTCGGCAATCCTCTGGCTTGCTTCCTCGACATCTCGAAAGCGCAAATTCAGCCGTTCCCGTGCTCGTTTGAGCTGTTGGCCTGCAACCTCCATGATATGATGAACCCGGCCCCTATCCTTTTTATTGAAGTACCAGGACGTTAGCACTAGTAGTCCTAGTCCTGATCTACGCCCCTAGGCGATTGGATTATAGCGAGTTAGCTCAACCAAAGGCAATGAGTCACAAGTACCATTCGTTCTGATTTCGGAACAGTACGCTGAGGAGGAAGTCGATTTGCAAATTATTGTGGGAATTAGTGGCGCAAGTGGGATCGTTTACGGATATCGATTACTAGAAAAACTGCGGGATACCGGCAAGGCGGAAGTGCATTTAATCATGACGCGCTCTGCTGAAAGGACCGCTCATCTTGAAATGAACAAGCAGATTCAGGAGTTCCGGGCACTGGCTGATTTCTCCTATCCTGTTGAAGATATTGGGGCTCGGATTGCTTCCGGGAGTTTTCCGACCGACGCCATGGTGATCGCCCCGTGTTCGGTACACACAATGTCAGCCATAGCCGCCGGAATCAGTTCCAATTTGCTGATTCGTGCTGCCGATGTGATATTGAAAGAGCGTCGCAAATTGATCCTGATGGTTCGTGAGACTCCATTCCATTTGGGCCATCTTCGTACTATGACATCGCTCACGGAAATGGGAGCAATTATTGCACCGCCGATCCCGGGGTTGTACAACAAACCGCAGACGGTCATGGATATCATTGATCATAGTGTTGACCGGGTAATGGATCTTTTGGCGCTGCCTGCGGCAGACGCCAAGCGTTGGGATGGAGGCAGGTAATTAGAATGAAGAAACGGATCAGAGCGTCGTTCCAGGGTGAATTGGGGGCATTTAGTCAGGTTGCGGCCCGTCAGTTGTTGGGCGAAACGGTGGAAGTAGTTCCCTTCCCGCGGTTTGATCTGGTTTTTCAGGCGCTGGAAAAAGGCGACGTTGATGCGGCGGTGGTTCCCATTGAAAATACTTTGCATGGGTCAATTCATGAGAACTACGATCATTTGCTGACCTACAGCCCGGAAATTCTGGCTGAGACGCAAGTGCGAATTGTCCACAATTTGATTGCGGCCCCGGGCGTGAAAATATCGGCGATCCGTAAGGTGTATTCGCATCCGGTGGCATTGAATCAGTGCCTGAAATTCTTTGCAACCAATCAGCAACTGGAGCGCGAGCCGTTTTACGATACTGCCGGCAGTGTGAAGATGATTATGGAGCAACAGCCGAAGGATGCGGCGGCCATTGCTTCGTCAATCGCGGCGGAGATGTATGGAGCCAATATTCTGAAAAGGGCGATTGAAGACGACCGGCAGAACTTCACCAGATTTTTCCTATTGCGCAAGCCCGGCACAAAAGGTTTTGCGGCGGGGAAGGCGGGCTGGAAAACGTCGATTGTGTTTACGACGCCGAATAAGCCCGGGTCGCTGTTCCGGGCGCTCAGTGCGTTTGCTTTGCGCGATTTGAATTTGTCGAAAATTGAGTCGCGGCCGTTGCGTGGCAAGCCTTATGAGTATCTGTATTATATGGATTTCATGGGAAAAAGCACAGATGCGGTACCGCAAAAGGCGTTGGCACATCTTGAGGAATTGGCAGATATGTTGAAGATTCTGGGGAGTTATCCGCGTTCGGTGTAAGTGCGGGATTTAACGGAGCGCTTTTTGCGTCATTTGTGGAATGAAGCATTTGAACCTGAATTCCGAAGTTGCTCTAAGAGTTAGATTTCGGTGCCTCGGATGGATTTCGCACCAAGGGCTATTCGTAAAAGTCTGGGAAAGAGCGTCGGCAAGAGTGGCGACGCGGCAGACACGAGTGTCCGCGCCACAGTTGACTATCAGACTTGCTCAACTTCGGAATTCAAGGTTGAAACTTCGGCGAAGCAGTCAAAGAAGTGGCGACGCAACTCCAAATCAAGCAATTGCAGTAACCCAGGCAGTTACAAGAATTGGAAAGGCCCCTAACTGCTAACAGACGTCCCTCTAGACCCTTTTCTCCTCTGGCCAGCCGCCATTCTTCGCGACCATTGGTCATAGCTCTAGAAAGCCTGAAGAATTCTAAAAACCCGAACCCTATTGCAACAGACTGCGCAGCAACGCCAAATCCCGCCGGTCACCTTCGTTTTCTGTCGGCGTTTCTAAAATGAAAGTCTTGTCCTTCAATTCCGGGGCGTTTAGAATTCGGCGAAATGCGTCCAGGCCAATCAGTCCGGCCCCGATATTGTCGTGCCTGTCTACATGCGAACCGAGTGGGGTCTTTGAATCGTTCGTGTGAATCACTGGAACATGCGCCAAACCCAGAATAGCTTCGGCATGCGTGAATGTTGCTACCAACCCGGCTTCGGTAGAGATATCGAAGCCCGCTGCGAATAGGTGGCAGGTATCGAGGCAGTAGCCTAAACGAAATCCAACCTTGCCCGTTGTGAGTGCATGCAGCGTTGCTATTTCTTCCAGTTTTGCGCCAACTGCCGAACCTTGCCCGGCCGCGTTTTCAAACAGAATTCCAAGCCGGTCACTTTCCAAACCCTGGGCCGCTTCAAGCAGACCAGCAGCGCCACGAATTATCGCGTCCTCAACCGTCAGCCCCTTCGAACTGCCTGGATGGAACACAAGATATTCGGCACCCAAGGCGATTCCGCGCGTAATTTCACCACGGAAAGCTTTTATCGACTTCGCGCGAATTTCATCGTCGGCTGAACACAGATTAATCAGATAATTGGCGTGAATTACCAGGGGAGTAATGCCCAACCGCTGGCGCGCCCGTTCCAGCAGCAGCGCTTGGGTCTTATCAGGCGCCGGTGCGTACCACATACGCGGGCTTGCAGAAAATATCTGCATCGCATTTGCACCCAACTCCGCAGCCCGTTCGGCGGTCTTTTCCAAAGAGCCAGCCGAGCCAGCGTGAAAACCCAATCGCATTGTCATTCACTCAAGACTAAGATAAAAATGTGCTGCTCCGCTACTTGAAGTGCCTTTGGCATTTGCCCAATCAAACATCGCGCCATTTTTTGAGTATGGGAGTGGGGATTGAACGCCGGGCCTCGCGATTGCAGGCATACTGGAAACAGCATCTGGAGCAGTCAAAGTCGGCACAGCGGCGTTGGCTTGAAACGGCAACGGGCAAAGAAGTTGCGGTGTTGGGCGCTGGCCGGCTTATGGATGTGGCCACTGATGCCTTGGCGAAAC
>JBBRJC010000033.1:0-13597 GCA_038220135.1 Bryobacterales bacterium
AAGGCGAGATTGGCTGCTGACGCAAGAGGTTCTGGATCACGCTTTCGAGAGTTGCTTTGTGGCAGTAGACGAAGAGATGGGCTAGCAGCCGAGCGGCTACCGCCATGCGCAAGCATGCGGGCCCAATCACGCCTTCGTGGCATTCGACGAAGTGATGAACTAGCCGCAAGCGTTCTTGAATAAATTGCCGCACAACGACGCGGCAGCTGCCGAGCCACCATGCGCAAGCATGCGGACCCGATTTCTCCCATTCGCGAATTGCTTCGCGGCTGTTGATGTTGAAGATCGAGGGTGTTAATTTACCGTTATTAAATAGCTCCCCCGTCCACGATCTCTTTCCTACGACGCGGCAGCTACCGAAGCCGCCATGCGTAAGCATGCGGACCCAATCGCTATCGACGAAAGTGAACAGATGCGTTATCATATCCATAGAAGGTGATAACATGACTCGAACTCAAATCAGCCTCGACGAACACGAGTACGCTCTGGCTAAAGCTGAAGCCCAATCAATTGGTATTTCCGTCGCAGAATTCGTCCGCCGAGCGATACGTGAAGCGCTTCCCCCAAAGGGAGATGCCCCTTGGATGAAGTTTGCGGGTTCCATTGAAACAGGCGACGCGCAATCGAGCCGAAATATCGACGAACTTCTTTATGGCCACAAAGATTGAGTGTTACGTCGATACCTCCGCCTTCATCGCCTTCATGGATCGGTCGGATAGCTACCACTCAATTTTCCGCCGGCTCTTTTCGGAGCCACCAACATTAGTCACATCCTCGTTAGTGATAGCGGAAGGGCACGGTTGGTTCCTACGTCGCTACGATCAGCATCGGGCGGTTCAATTTTTGGCTCTTGTTGATGCCCTCTCCTGTTTGACTGTTCGTGGCTTCGACGCCCCGGAACTGAAAATTACTGATCAAATTGTAAAGAAGTTCTCGGACCAAAAACTGACACTGGCCGATGCTCATGGACTTGCGATCATGAGACAACTCCACATTGGCTGTTGTTGGTCAACCGATCGGCATCTAGGTTTAGATGGTGTGCCCCTGGTTATTTCCTACCACTAGAAGCCAGTAAAACGAACCCAAACCTCCGACCCACCCACCCAAACTCTTCGAAACACTGCCCCAAAAACTTTATATTCCCCCTGCAATCAACAACCTCCAGAAATCGATCGGGTAGCCCAACCCACCCAACCCCGTAAACTAATCTGCAGGAAGACAAAAAACACTGGCCAGTGTCCTTCTCAACAACAAGTCCATCCGCGAGGGCCGTAACGCCTCGCAAAATGGCACGCAAAGCTTTGCGTAACGTTCGCACGAATTGCCGGTTGCAAAACATTGAAAAATCCTGGAGCCAGCCCGGTTGGGGAACTGAAGCCAGCCAGAGGGTATTTCCATCTCTTCGAGTTGTGGTGGCTCGAAACCAGGAAAGATATGTCCGCACCCGGCAATTTCAACAACGCCCGGAGGCCGAAGTGTGCCCAAAAAACGCCCCCTCTCCAGCGTCACTTTCACACTTCCCCGTGACTTCTTGAAAATAAAGGATATCCACTACTTATCCACAACATATAGTGTGTGTATTCGTCGAACCACTCCAAGATGTGGTGTAGATCCTTGCTTTTTACCCCATCCCGGTTTACCATAACCTCATATCCCCCGAGCCACTAAGCTACTTGCGTCCTGGGGCGCTGTGCTGGTGACGTAGACCATATATAAAAACAAGAGAGGGCTCAAGCCTTGCTCAAACTAAAAAAAGTCGAAGTGCAAGGATTCAAATCCTTCGCCGACCGAACCGAAATGCGTTTTCCCGGTTCAGGTGTCGCCGCCATTGTCGGACCCAATGGATGCGGCAAGTCCAATCTCAGCGATGCAATCAGCTGGGTGCTTGGCGAACAATCTGCAAAAAGCCTTCGCGGCGCCCGTATGGAAGATGTTATCTTCGCCGGCACCCGCGACCGCAAACCCGTGGGCATGGCAGCTGTTACGCTGACCCTGTTCAACCCTTCTGTCGAAACAAACCCAATTCTCGAATTGGCACCGCAAATTCCCTCCGCTGAAGAAATCACCGGTGCTGCCCCCAACGGCAACATCCCGTCTGACAAAACCGATAAGGCCGACAAAAAGCGCGAAATCACCATCACCCGCCGCCTGTTCCGCTCCGGCGAAAGTGAATACCTGATCGACGGCAAACAGGCCCGCCTGCGCGACATTCAGGATCTGTTCATGGGCTCAGGCCTCGGACCGGAATCCTACGCCATCATCGAACAGGGCCGCATCGGCCAAATTCTCAGCAGCCGCCCATACGACCGCCGCGCCGTGATCGAAGAAGCCGCCGGAATCACGCGTTTCAAAAACAAGCGCCGCCTGGCTGAAGCCAAACTCGAAGGTGCCAAGGCCAACTTAACCCGCGTTTTCGACATTCTCGAAGAAGTGGGCCGCCAGGTAAATTCCCTCAAACGCCAGGCCGCCAAAGCCAAGCGCTGGGAAGAATTGAAGACCGAAATGGTCACCCACTTGCGCCGCCTGCTCGCCGGCCGTTTCAAAGCGCTTGATCGCGATGCCTCCAAAGCTTCCGCCGATCTCGCCCTCGCCACCACCGCTCTCGCTGAGTTAATCAACGAAGTTTCGGTGAAAGAAAAGGAGCAAACCGGCCTTCAGGAACTGTTCTATAAACTGGAACAGGAACTTACGGAAAAGCGCAAACTGCTCTCTGAATGGCGTATCGAAGCCGAACGCACCGCCGGGCGCATGCAAACGCAGACGCAGCAGATCACGTCCATCGAACAGCGACTCACGCAAGGGGAGGGCGAAGCGCAGTCTGTTGAAATGCGCCTTGCCCGCCTTGCAGAAGAAGCGTTGGCTCACGATCAGGCTCTCAAGCAGCTTGAAGAAGAGACCGAATCAGCCCGTCAACGTCTGGGTGCAAAAAACCAGGAACGTGGCCGTATTGAAACCGAACTGCGTGGCCGTGAAGGTGCCATTGAAGCAACTCGCCGCGAAGTGATGCGCCTGTTGGGCGAATCATCCACGTTGCGTAATCAGCTCGCACAAATTGACGAATACCTCGCCTCAACCGATCGTGATCGCTCGCGCTCACAGAAAGAAGAGGAAGCTTGCACGGCTGAATTGCAGCGCATTGAAACCACCCGTGCCGATCTCAACAATCGCGTCGCTGCTCGTCAAATGGAACTGGAAACACTTTCCGATCGCCGCAAGACTGTTGAAACCACGCTTGCCGAACGCCGTCAGCAATTCGCCGAATCGCGCCGCCAACTGGATCAGTTGCGTAGCGAAGTTGCGCGCCTCAAAGCTCGCAAAGATTCGCTTGAAGAGATTCTTTCGCACCGCGCCTACACCACCGAATCGGTGAAGCGTCTGTTCACCGCCGTCGAACGCGGACAGGCAGCAACGCTGAAACCAGCCGGTGTGCTCGCTGACTTTGTCGAAGTAACTTCGCAGTATGAAAAGGCTGCCGAAGAATTCCTGCATGATGAACTGGAATACGTTGTGGTTCACAACTGGAGCCAGGCAGAGCAGGGAATCGACCTCATGCGTGGCGACCTCGATGGCCGCGCCACGTTCCTGGTTCATCCCGAACCGGAATCGGAATTCGCTTCGCACCCGGCGAAAGAACCGGTGATTGGTCCGGAAACCGGCATTCAGTGCCGCCTCAGCGAAGTGCTTCATATGACCAACGGCCTCACCAAGGCCCCGGCCGAATTGCTGCCTCGCCTGGCCCGCTGCTTTGTTGCTACCGATCGTCAAGCTGCGCAACGGTTGGCGTTGCAATATCCTGATCTATACTTCCTGTTGGCCGATGGCGTTTGCTACCACGGTCACGCCGTCAGCGGCGGTCGCAAAACAGGCAGCGGTCCTCTTGGACTAAAGCGTGAATTGCGCGAAGTTTCCAGCCTCTGGAACACCCGCCAAAAGCAGATGGAAGGCACCATCTCGCAAATCGAAGAGCTGGAACTGGAAATACAGAAGTTGAGTGAAGAGCTCGAAATTCTGCGTCAGACACAGCAGAAGGAAGAGAAGGAAGCTCTCGCTTTGGATCATGAAATGCGCAAGTTGAGCGAAGAATCCACTCGCACCAATCAGCGTCTTTCCATCGCCCGTTTGGAACTGGAACGCCTCAGCCGCGAATCGGAACGCGCCATGGCGCAACGCGAAACCAGCCACGCCGCGATAACCGAAAAAGAGAAAGGCAGGCAGGCGCAGGAACTGGCTTTGGAAGCCGCTCGCGCATTGCTGTCGGAACTGCAATCGGGTGTTACCCGAGTTGTGGAAGAACACTCGGTGCTGCGTGTGGAACTGGCTTCCATGGATGAACGCCGGCGCTCTGAAGCCTCGGCCCGTGATCGCGTCGAAGGACAACGTCGCGATGCTTCTCGCCGCAAAGAAGAGTTGAACGTCGAAATGGAGCGCTTAGGTGTGAACCGCGCGCGCCTGCTTGCCGACAATATTGAACTCGACACCATGGCCACGCGCCTTGCCGAACAGGTCAGCCAGACCCAGGGCGAAGTGAACAACCTTGCTGCGGAAGACGAAAAGATGCGTGCTTCGCTGGCTTTGCTCGATGAAAGCCTGAAGCATCGCCGCTCTGGTCTTGAAGAATCTCACGGCAACAAATCGCGTATCGAACTGGATTTGGTTCGCCTGCAATCTGACCTCAAGCACCTGGAAGAAACCGGGCGCAAGGAACTGAACTGTTCCCCCGAGGAGTTGTCGGAAGCCGAGCCGTTGGAGCTCGACGATCAGGCACTTACTGAAGCTGAAACGCATTACCAGGAAGTACGCGGCCGCATCGATGCACTGGGTGCCGTCAACCCTCAGGCGCTCGAGGAGTTTAACGAAGCCCAGCAACGTTACGACTTCCTCAACACGCAGCGTCAGGACCTGCTCGATTCGATTCGTGACACCGAAAAGGCGATCCACGAAATCGACGTCGAATCGCGCAAGCGCTTCCAGGAAGCCTTTGAAGCGATCAACATCAACTTCCGCGAGATGTTTAAAACTCTCTTCGGCGGTGGTGTTGGTGAAATGCGCCTGACCGATGAAAACAACATTGGTGAGAGTGGTATTGAAATGGTGGCCTCGCCTCCGGGCAAGCGTCTGCAAAACGTGCTGCTGCTTTCCGGTGGCGAAAAATCGCTCACCGCGATGGCATTGCTAATGGCCATCTTCAAGTATCACCCCAGCCCCTTCTGTATTCTCGACGAAGTCGACGCGCCGCTTGACGAAGCAAACACGGCGCGCCTGGCCAAGCTCTTGAAGGAGATGGCTGGCGACACGCAATTTATCGTCATCACGCACGCCAAGCGAACGATGGAAGCCGCACAAACCATGTACGGCGTAACCATGCAAGAGCCGGGTGTGTCGAAATTGGTGAGTGTAAGATTCAACCCCGCGCCGCTGCCGGTGCCCGAACCGCGGCCCGCAATGGCGCACGCCAACTAACCAAGTTGGTGTAAGTTGCACGATCTTCTCCTATCGGAGGAGAAGCTGGCAGGTCCCCCAGGGCCTGTCAACTTATGGTCCCGATCCCCTCACGGTAAATCCCTCCGGATGCCGTGAGGGATTTTTTTGCCCGATTTTGTGTGTAGCCCTTAATTCCGAAGTTGAACAAGTCTGATAGTCAAATCGTGGCGCGAACACTCTTCGATCAGACAATGCGAAATCAATCCGAGCCAACGAAATCGAAGGCAAAGAGCAACTTCGGAATTCAGGTTTGGTTGGGAGGCAAAATGCGATGCGATATCAGCATTTCAGGGGCAATATCAGTTATAGGAAACGAGTCCATCTCTTTCGGATGTGGACGCTCTAGGGTTTTAATTGTTAGCCGCTCAACTACAGCGGAGCGCGCTTATCGCAATCCCGCTTCATCGTCCGGCTCGATGGAATGTAAACGCTACCAAACTGGTAAGCGAGATGACAGTCCCAGAATGCGTCGCTACCCTCGATGGGTCCTGATCGGGATCGATTGCCGGCAGCGCGGCTTTCACATGCGGAATAAATGCAGCCGGTGTGGCGTTGGTGCGGATGACTTGGCTTGGGATGACAGTGGTATGTCAACAGGAGTTTGAAAAAGCTACACGCAAATGCACAACGGCCGCACTCCCATTTGGAGAGTGCGGCCGTTCTGGTTGAGGATTGATTTGTTAGAACGAGAAGCGCAGGGACAATTCCAAACGACGGTTGCCCGCCGCACTTTGTCCACCACCACCACCACCACCGCCGGGGCCGCCGAAGCCACCACCGCCGATGCCGGTTGAGGTACCGAACAACGTTGAACTGAGATTGCCAACTGGTGAGCCGAGGTTCACATGGTTGAACAAGTTGCGTGCCGAAGCCGACAATGACAGGCTGTAGCGTTTGCCGGAGGCACCGCCACCGAACATTCCACCATCACCACCGCCGCGAGGACCGCCACCGCCACCACCCCCGCGAGGACCACCACCACCCCCGCCGCGAGGACCACCGCCACCAATCATTCCGCCAGGTGGAGGACCATCCATGCCAGCCGGGCCTGCTGCTGCTTCACCCTTCTTGCCGAAGCCCCAGGTTTTGCTGGCCCGCAGATTGACAGTGAACGAACCAGGAGCCTGGCCGTAGTTGCGAGGAATCAATGCTTCACCAACTGCCGGGCTGGTATTGAAGATGCCCAGACGGGTGTTCAGAATGTTTGCTCCACTACCACCGGTAGCAAAGGAAGGACGATCGTTGAAGAATGAATCGCCATTTAAATCACGGCCTGTGGTGATGTTGAAAGGCGAACCGGAGCTAGCCATAATGAATGGGCTGAAGCTGACGCCCCATTTGGCGCGGTAGTTGCCACCCATCACGAAACGATGCCGCACGTCGAAGCTGCTGCGACCATATTCCCCATCGAAATTGTAGGGGTTTGCAGGAGAAGTGCCTGCTCCATCAGAGTCACCCCTTGCGTGTCCGTTGACATAGAAGCCAAAAACCGTAACCGTTTTCAAGCGGATATTTGTGTTGAATGTGAGCTGATTCTGACGCGACTTACCAGTTGATTCATATTGGTAATAGTTGAGTATGTTGCCCAGTGGACGTGGGCCAGTGAGGCCACCAACCGGAGCATTGATATTGCGCGTACGCAGTATGTGAATGCCCCTCGAATTGGTGTAATTCACAGACAATGTGATGTTAGACCGGAGTTGCCGGTCAAAGCCTGCCACCATTTGTGTGATGTAAGGTGCATGCAAGCCGCCATCGAGTGTCCGGATAGTATCGGGGGAAGCATTCAGGGACGCAAGCGACGGAATAGTTGGGAAGAATGCCGGCTGCGGCACAATGTAGGAATGCTGTAACTGACCATTGAAGCGAAGCGTGTTCAGGTAAAGATTTTCGGCAACGCGATCATAGAACAGTCCACCACCAAAGCGCAGAACAATCTTTGGAGCTGAAGTCCCTTTCGCTCCCACTGCCCAAGACAAACCGAAGCGTGGAGCAAGGTCGAGGTGATCATTGATGTTGTTTTGTGTTTCCACGCGCAAACCGTAGCTGAGAGTTACATTTGGCTTCCAACGGAAATCGTCGGTTACAAAGAATGCACCATCTACCTGTGTAGCGGTAGCCATTGGGTTGCCACCTGCAAGTGAGAATTGGCTGGCTCCGCCGCCCAGCAAACGAATCTGTGGGATGGTTAGACCGCGTTGTTGAAAGAACAACGTGCGGCGATAGGCTTCCAGAGAACTGATCGCTATGCTGGTGTTTGGAATAGGTTGATTGTTGGCATCAAGCGCCGGGCCCGTGGTGCCGCTGAAGATGAAACTTCCACCGAAGTTGTTCGGTGAAAAATCATCGATCTTTCCAGTGCGCATGCGGCCACCAAATTTCATCGAGTGACGGCCAGGCGTGTAACTGAATACTTCGCTTAATTCCGTGCGGGTATTGGTATTGTGTGTGTTGCCAATTTGAGCGCCGCCGCCAGTGAAGGCTTCCTGAACGGAAATGCTGGGAATGGTGTTGTCACCGGTATTGTTTGTTTTCCCGTGCATGAATTGAAAACGGATTTCGTTGATGGCGCGTGCGCTAATGATCGCTGTTTCGGTCATCTGCAAAGTGTTTTCGGTGTCGGAACTGTTGTATGCACGAGATTGCAAAGCGAAGCCACCAACGCCTTCACCTTCGTTCTTGGTGCGGCCCCATTGGTAGCGGGCGATCATCGTATTCTTTGCGTTCAGCGCGTAATCGAAACGGCCACCGATAGAAACGCGCGTGTTGGGATTCGGCAACGTTGTGCGCACAGTTTGAGGGTTAAGGCTGGAATCGAGAATGGTCGCGAATATAATGTTGCTTTCGTCAATTTGGCGGCGGTCGGCATCAATACTAAACGAAGACTTTTTAGTAACTGGGCCGGAGAGATTGAAGCCGATCATTTTTGACTGGTAATCGGGGCGTTCCAGAAGGAACGGGTTACGGGAGTTGAATACCTTGTCTGAGAAGTTGAAGTTCGCTCCACCGCGGAATTTGTCTGTGCCGGGTTTGGTGAAAATTTCGATGCGGCCGAAACCAAGGCGATCATATTCAGCCGAGAAGGGATTGGAGTTGACGCGAATTTCACGAATCGAGGATTTGGGGGGCAAACGGCCACCGGTGAATCCATCAATATAAATCTGGCCGCCGTTGGGACCAGCACTAGGTCCTGCAAGTGCCTGCAAATCGCTGGCGAGTTCGTCCGGATCGTCGGAAAGAGCTTCGAGATCCGCTCCGCGCAACACCAGTTGACCGGCATTGTTTGTAGGATCGGTACCGACGCGAGCAGTTTCGTCGTTCACTGTAACTGCCTGATTTTCTACTGCAATGGTAAGTGTCGCATCAAGCGTCATGGGGCCGTTGACCGTGATTTTCTGGCGATACAGCTTGAAGCCGAAGTGCTTGATTTCCACGTTATATGCGCCACCATCGGCAAGGGTGAAGCTGTATTTGCCGTACTGATCGGTGCTTTTGGTTTGTTTGAAGCTGCGAGGGCCGGTTAAGGTTACGTCAGCAGCAGGAATTAGAGCGCCTGAGGGATCGACAACTGTGCCGCTCACCGTGGGACGCGTTGGTTGGGCATACGCCGCAGCGCAGAGGAGCAAAGAGAGGACACACGTCCAGTATTTGTTGTTCATCATTAAAATCCTAAAAATCATCAATAGAAGGTCGTTAGTTTACAGAACCGGAATGTCCATGCTCCAGTTACCGACGGCACCGCGTCCACCTTGTGGGGCCGCAGCCTGTCGAGCAGCAAGTAGAGGTTCAACACCGGAAAGAATCGTAATCGCAGTCAAATGTTCGGCAGTAGCACCCTTGGTGCTGGAGACAATAATCTGGTCGCCCACCTTCATATCCGTGATGGGAATTACGGGAACTTTTTCAAGCATCGAGTTAAAATCACCACCGGCCGAGCGCATGCCACCGGCAAAACCACCGGGACCACCAGCACCTGGGCCGCCAAATCCACCGGCGGGACGACCACCTGCGGGTACATCGGAAGGCGGTCCACCAGCTCCTGCCGGACGTCCACCACCACCAGGTCCGCCTGTTGGACGACCGCCTGCGGGTGCACCGGAAGGAGATCCACCGGCACCTGCCGGACGTCCACCGCCCGCGCCGTCCGGGCCACCTGCGCCGCGCATACCAGCCATGCCCGTTCCACCAGGACCTGCCCTGCCCATCATAACGGCCATCATTTCCGGCAGCTTCTTCACGGTTGAATCTTTGGTGGTTTTAATGCTCATCTTTACCGATTTCACTTCAAACGTCTTAATGTCGATGACGCCTGAAGCGGCGTCGATTTTTGTGATCGTTCCGGCGAGAGTGACGAAGGTTCCAAAGACCACCATTTCGGCTTCGAGTTTGGAGCCATCTTCTGACTTATTGCCGAGAACGCGAAGTTGATCGCCTTTGGCGACATCTTTGAGTGAAGCAACTTTGGCGTCTGAAAACTTTACAGAATCAGGAGCGTAACGGCGAAACTGTGTTTTGCCGGAGATTATCAGGGCAACAGTTTTAGCGGGAGTACCTGCCGCAGCACCGCGGCCTTCGATATCAAGTTCGTTTGCTTCCGGTTTAACAGCCGTAACCACGCCGGACATTCCGCGTTTGGTCCATTCTGCCTGGTCGTCAGCGTGCTTTTTGATCAATTCGCTTTTCGCCATCACGATGACTGACTTTCCGCGAACCAGAACGCGGTCCCCTGTGGCTAATTCGTCAAAGTTACTGGGAGCGGCTTTGGTTAAGTCCTTTTCACCAGGGGCTACACGCTTATACTGCAATGCACCAGCTTTTTCAATCGTTTTGGTTGGGGTCTCTTCGGCCTTGTCCAATTTCACTGTGAATTTGGCGCCGGCGGCGTCTATTTCAGTAACTTCGCCAATAATGCGCTGCACGGGGGCTGGAGTTTGGGTCCATGCGAGCGCTGATGCGAGTACTGAGCAAAGAAGTATGCGTGTCATGTTGCTTCGATTATCTCTCTCTAGTGATGATGATATTCAATACGGCACTGTTACCGATTTGGTCCGGATTTGTGGGTAAAGATTTGTAAACTGCATTCGTCGCCGCACCCTGTAAAGATTTGTAAATAAAGCCCAACAGGGGAAGCAGTTGTGTATTCTGGAGCCGTCAGCACAATTGATTGTTACCCATGCCCGATTCCGCACCTACCTCTGTTTTGTTAATTGACGATGACGCCGAGCTTTGTCTCTTGGTCAAAGAATTTCTGGAAAGTATGCAGTTTCAAGTAGAAACGGTGCACGACGGTCCAAGCGGACTGGCACGAGCATTGACTGCTGAAGTTGATCTGATACTTCTAGATGTGATGCTGCCTGGACTGAACGGATTTGATTTATTGCGCAAGCTGCGGCAAACCCGGCAGACTCCTGTGATTATGCTGACGGCTCGGACTGAGCCGAATGACCGGATATCCGGGCTTGACGCCGGTGCCGATGATTATTTACCTAAACCTTTCGATCCACATGAGTTAGCAGCAAGAATCCGCGCAGTGATGCGCCGAACCCGGCCAGTGGCGGGGCGCACAACGCTTGAGGCTTGGGGCGTGAAGCTGGATCCATCCACAAGACAGGCTACTCAAGATGGCAAACCAGTGGATTTGACCTCAATTGAATTCGATATCCTGGAATTACTCGTGCGAAATTCTGGTTATGTAGTTACTCGCAACGATTTGATGAATGCACTTTATCAACGGGACGTAACTGCTTATGACCGCTCAATTGACGTTCATGTGAGTCATTTGCGCAAGAAGCTGGAAGGGTCGGACCAACTGATAGTAACGGTCAGGGGTTCCGGGTATCAATTTAGCGCCGGAGAGCGGACGTGAAATCCATTTTCGCGAAAATCCTTGCCGTTTTTGTGATCAGCCTGCTGATTGCCTTTGCCGGTATTTCGGTAACCAAGGCGGTGATCCGGATGACGGCGGTGGAGACGCGGCAACAAACGCCGCCAATGCCGATGTCGCGAATCCTAATAGAAGATGCTCAGGCGGCCTTGGAAAATAGCGGAAAGGCGGGGCTGGAAAAATACTTGGCACGCTTGGAGCGAGTGGGATTGGCGGATGTCAATTTAACCGATGCTGCGGGCAAGAGCCTGACTACGGGCGAAGATCTTTCGGCTGTTTTAGTACCGCATCAGGAGAACCGGCGGCCTAAGCCGGGCGGAGCGATCCGTATTCACGTTAACAGTGAAGATGGCAAGTATACACTCGTTTTTACTTTGAAGCCGCGGTTCCGGATGGACCCTTACGAAGATTTCATTGCATATGGATGGATATTAGCGGCGGTGGCGACTATGTGTTACATTTTGGCATTTCATTTAGCATCCCCATTAGTTGCGTTGCGTAACACATTGGATGAGTTTGGGCATGGTAATTTGTCGGTGCGCACGGGTTCAAAGCGACGCGACGAATTGGGTGAGTTGGCGCGGGCGTTTGACCGAATGGCAGATCGCATTCAAACCTTGCTGGGTGCGGAGCGCAGGCTGCTGCAGGACATTTCCCATGAACTGCGTTCTCCGCTGGCAAGGCTGGGTTTTGCGGTGGAATTAGCCCGTAATTCCGCTAACCGGGACGATGCTTTGAACCGGGTGAAGCGCGAAGCTACAAGGCTGAACAGTATGATTAGTGACTTACTACAAGTTACCCGGGTTGAGGGCGATCCAGCAGCGCTTAATTTGCAATCGGTGGCTTTGAATGAGTTTGTTGGCGACTTAGTGGAAGAGGCCCGGATTGAAGCCGAAGCGCGGCAGTGCCAGTTGCGTTTTCATGACATGGACGAATTGGCGATTCAGGTGGATGGCGAATTGTTGCGCCGTGCGGTGGATAACGTGTTGCGCAATGCGATCCGGCACGCACCGGAGGGCAGTATTGTGGCGGTGCATCTGGAAAAGGGTGAGGACGCGGCTCGGATTGTGGTGAGGGATTGGGGTACGGGTGTTCCGGAAGAAGCGATTGAAGAAATTTTCAAGCCTTTTTACCGGGTGGAGACGGATCGCAATCGTGGGACGGGCGGAGCGGGGTTGGGGTTGGCGATTGCGCGCAGGGCGGTGGCGGCGCATGGGGGATCGATTCGGGCACGGAATGTGGATCCGGGTTTGGAAGTGACGCTGGAGATTCCGCTGGTGGGGCAGGGGTAGGGGTTGGAGTGTTTTTAGGTTAAACCCCTTGCGGTGGGTGTAAGCCTATCTGCTTTCTCTGGAACAATTCAAGGGATCGTTTTCCACCGGCTTTGCGGAAGCGCCGCTTCCCAATTCTGCATCACCACAAGCGCCGGGGCTTCCATGGAACTCACAGCCGGGATAAGGAATCGCTTTCCGTCAGGAGATACATCGAAACCCAGGACCGAGTGAATCGCAGCGCGAGCTTCGGTTGAGATGGTAAAAAGTGGCGTTGCCGGGCCGAATTCGGGTTGCGGAGTCAGGTTTGCTGGAACAGCATAGACTCGCCCGTCGAATGATAGATAGAACAATTCCTTCCCGTCCCGGCGCCAGCGCAGGGCCTGGGCACCGGACCTTGTGACCAGATGCCGTTCCCCCGTCACCCGCGGAGTTCCCGTCGAGTCAAAAGCCTGCACATACACCTCGGGCCGCCCGGATTCATTCGAGGTAAACGTCAGCCACTTTCCGTCCGGGGAGAACGTGGCATTTGCCTCGTGAAAACGCGTGTTGAGCACTGGAATCACCCTGCGGTCGTGGGCCAAGTCGAACATTGAAACGTCGCTCTGGATTTCGCTCGGAAGCCTGGCAATTCCGGTGTTCGAGAAAACAATGAATCGTCCATCTGGAGACCAACCGGTGGGCATCTGAAATTGACCTGGGGCCAGCGCTTGTTCAACATCGATCTCCCCCACCCCTCGGACCCGAATCTGGGGTATTTGGGCGCTACGGGCATACAGGAACCCAAGGGTTTTCGAATCCGGGGACCAAACGGGAGCGTCCCGGACGCCGGGCTCCAAGGTCAATTCGCGCGCCGCATTACTCTTGATATCGACAATCCACAGATTTTGAGCGCCTCGCTCGACATCATAGATCGGAACCGCAAGTTTTCGCCCGTCCGGGGAGAGGATGCCTGATTTCA
>JBBRJC010000034.1:0-13450 GCA_038220135.1 Bryobacterales bacterium
TCGCCCGGGCAGCGTTGGAACTGATTAGCGGCCAAAATGACTTGCTTTTGCCGTTAACTGAAGCAAGACTGAGCGTGCCTTTCGAGCATAAAACCGGTTTGACCAGATTCCTGCCGGGTCACCTCAGCGCAAACGGTGAAACCGTAACACCGGTAAGCTGGCAAGGTTCCAGCGACGTTGGTTCCCTCACTCGTGCCAACTGCTTCATAGTTGTCGACTCAGATCGCCAATCTTGGCAGGCCGGCGAAAGAATCAGGATCCTACTGCAATGAACGGTAAACTCTCGCACTATGATGATAAGGGTCAGGCGCAAATGGTGGACGTTTCAGCAAAAACTGACACTCTACGCACCGCCCGCGCCGAAGCCTTCGTGAACATAAAGCCTTCAGTTCTGAAGAAACTTCCCGATAACCCCAAAGGAGACCCGCTGGAAGTGGCACGAATAGCTGGAATCCTGGCGGCAAAACGGACTAGCGATTTGATCCCGATGTGCCACCCTCTCCCGCTTTCTCATGTGGAAGTTCAATTGCAAGTAAAAGCGAAGGGGGTGCAGATTACAACCAGCGCTCGAACTACAGGTCCAACCGGTGTTGAGATGGAAGCTTTGACGGCTGCTGCGGTCGCCGCTCTAACCGTTTACGACATGACCAAGGCACTCGATAAATCTATCGAAATTACTGGACTACGCCTGCTGGAAAAAACCGGCGGCAAGAGTGGCCATTTCCGGCGGAAATAGATGACAGCTGCCGTTTTAACCATCAGCGATTCGTCCTATATGAAGATGCGCCGCGACGAATCTGGTCCGGCTGTGAAGCAGAGTTTGGAACAAGCAGGTTTTATAGTTCCGGTGCTCGAAGTGCTGCCCGATGAGCAACATTTGATAACGGCAAAACTTCTGGAGTTGTCCAGCGGTGGCAGTGTGCGTGCCATTTTCCTCACAGGTGGTACCGGGGTGGCACAGCGTGATGTGACTCCGGAAGCAGTTCGGAAGGTGCTCGATAAGGAAATGCCGGGTTTGGGTGAGTTGATGAGAGCCGAAGGAATGAAGAAAACCCCGTTTGCGGTGTTGAGCCGGCAAGTTTGCGGGACGCGAGGAGAGACGTTTATTGCCGCGCTTCCTGGCAGTCCGAAAGGCGCGGTAGAATCACTCGATGCTATTTTGAAATTGGTACCGCATATTCTTGATCTGATTGCAGGCAATACGGCTCACAAAAATCCGGAGAAACGACCGTCCGAGTTTTAACGTCTAATAAGGTAAATCAAATGCGTAAAGTAATCTTAGCTCTGCTCTCGGTTGGTGGCTTGATATTTGCCCAGGAAGCAGCCGATCCGTTGTTCCGCGAAAGCGTTAAACGCGTTCTGGCAGCAACCACTGTCACCGGCAAAGATGGGAGAACGGCAAACGATCTGAAGCCATCTGATTTCGTTCTTCTTGATAACGGCCGTGAACAAAGCCTGCAAGTCGATCAAATGATTATGCCTTTGTCGATTGTGGTTTGCGTCCAGTCGAACAGTTCGGTTGAACCTGTGTTGGCGAATATCAAGAAAATGGGTCCATTATTGGAAGCACTGGTAATGGGTGACAGGGGTGAAGCAGCTGTTGTTGCCTTTGACGGTCGTGTTAGGGTTTTGGAAGATTTCACTAAGAGTGGCGAAAAAATTCAGGCGGCACTCAACAAAATCAAGCCTGGCAGTTCCCAAAATCGGATGATCGATGCCGTAATTCAGGCTTCCCGTATGTTAATGACGCGTCCTCCGGAGCAACGTCGCGTTATTTTATTGATCAGTGAAACTCAGGATAAATCGAGCGAAGGACATGTTCGAGACGCACTGCTGGCACTTCAATTTCAGAACGTTAGTCTTTACTCGGTGAATATTAATCGCTTGATGGGGAAGTTGCTAGCCAAAGCACCGCCACCACGGCCGAGCCAAATTCCGTTAGGTGCGCAGCATTTGCCGCCAGGGGCTGCCATGACACCTCAAAACGCGACGATCATGTCAGCCCAGGGGAACGTTCTGCCTCTGTTCGGCGAGATTCTTAAGCAGGTTAAATATATTTTCGTTGATAACCCGATCGAAGCGTTCACTAAATACACTGGTGGCCGGGAACGTACATTCTTGACTCAGAAGGATTTGGAGCGGGTGATCGCAGAAATTGGCGAAGAATTACACAGCCAATATATGCTCTCCTATGCGCCGGATGAGTCGGTGAAAATTGAAGGCGGATACCACGAAATCAAGGTAGCAATCCGCAATCGCAAGGATCTTGAGGTTCGATCCAGGCCGGGTTATTGGATGGCGGCAACCAATAAGCAGCAGTAAGCATTCGGTCAATACTGAATACTGGAACTCTTGACTCAGAAGGATTTGGAGCCTCGGCGCTCAACAAAACTTGACCACTTGTGCTCAATTAAAGTTGACCAGCCCAGGAGGCGCCCCTTGGCCAGTAAGGCATAGGTGGGCAAGACGTTATCATCCCCGGCCACGCGGGACTGGTGGGTCGTTTCTGGTGAGCATACCCGGGTAATTTCTCGCGAGCGCCAAAGATTTGGAGCGGGTGATCGCAGAAATTGGCGAAGAATTACACAGCCAATATATGCTCTCCTATGCGCCGGATGAGTCGATGAAAATTGAAGGCGGATACCACGAAATCAAGGTAGCAATCCGCAATCGCAAGGATCTTGAGGTGCGATCGAGGCCGGGTTATTGGATGGCGGCAACCAATAAGCAGCAGTAAGCATTCGGTCAATACCGAATACTGGAACTCATAGCCAGAGGATTACTGAAGTTGGGTTGCTCTTGAATTTGTTCATACTTAGATAGTAGTGGGTGTTATACCTGAGGACCATAGGCTGTAGGTACTATTGGTTCTAAACTATTTTCCTGAATTTGGCACAGTGGAAATTTAAGATGCTCAGATAGTGTGGGTCGTGGTTAGACCGCAAACTTCGTCGACAGTGGCCATCAGGTCGCTTACGTTTACCGGTTTGGCGATAAACCCTTGAAAGCCCGCACTACGGCACATTTCGCGGTACTCTGCTGTTGAATTGGCGGTGAAAGCTACAATCGGGGTATTCTTTCCGTGTTCCAGTTGCCGGATACAAGATGCAGCCTCGATTCCATCCATGCCAGGCATCTGTAAGTCCATCAAAATAAGGTCGAAAGCGCTCCCCGCAATGGCTACGGCTCGTATCGCTTCCAAACCACTCATGGCGGACACTACATGGTAATCGTGTCGCACCAATGTTCGATATACGATTCTTTGTGCCACTTGGTTGTCTTCAACAACTAGGACCGACGGATGGCCGGATCCAACTGCTGTGGCTGGAACCAAGGCAAGTTGAGGATGATGGGCTTCTTCGG
This sequence comes from Bryobacterales bacterium, assembly GCA_038220135.1. Lineage (GTDB taxonomy): Bacteria > Acidobacteriota > Terriglobia > Bryobacterales > Bryobacteraceae > JANXSF01. The sequence goes on from JBBRJC010000034.1 coordinate 3,364, forward strand.
TTGAAGCTAATTTGAGTGGAATGGAAAAACTAAAAGTACTTCCGATACCAGTTTGGCTTTCCAACTCCAAATTCCCACCGAGGAGTTGTACCTGTTTCTGGCAGATGGCAAGCCCTAATCCAATTCCTGAATACTCACGAGCAAGTCCGGCGTCCAGTTGATGGAACGCCTCAAATATTCCGACCTGATTTACGCTGTCAATCCCAATGCCGGTGTCGTGAACATCAACGGTTAACATAATAGAACCAACGCAATTGGGTCGATAACCGACTTGAATCGAAATGCCACCTTTGATGGTAAATTTAAGGGCGTTTTCAACCAGGTGCGTTAAGACCTGCCGAATGCGGATTGCATCCCCAACGGCGGTATCAGGAACATTTTCATCACAGTGGAATTGCAGGAGCAATCCTTTTTGTTCAGCCTTCATCGCCGATTGAACCGTCACGGAGCGAAGAGTTTCCTCAAGCCGGAATTCAGCTTCATCCACATGAGCATTTCCTGCCGACAAAGCCGAGTACTCAAGTGTCGCGTTCAGGACCTCAAATAGACTGTCCGCGCAGGAACGCAAGGATTCAACGTACTCATGTTGCTCCCCATCCAGTTTTGTTTCGAGCAACAGATCAGTCAAGCCTAAAATTCCGTTAATTGGGGTTCGGATTTCGTGATTTAGACTGGATAAGAAGATGTACTTCAGCTCTTTGAGTTGATCACTCTCGTTCACTGAAATCTCGTTCTTGATAAGGCGGCGATCCATGGTAAGGAATTACTAGGGGTGCTGCCCCACAATCCCTTATCGGCCAAATTGATTGCAAAGTTTAGCTGGCGTGTGAAAATATGGCTCACTCATAAGCGTAGGACTTGGCAGAGCAAGCAGACGCTTGAGGTCAGATTTTGGCAAAATCTTAGTAGCGCAAAGGCCGCTTCGTCGCGGCGCAATGCAGTTAAGAAACACGGCAAGTGCATCCGCCGAAGTGGGTCCGTTTTGCGCTTGTTTCTTAATAGGCGAGACTTACCTTGCGTGCGCATCAAATTACCGCTGGATAGGCAGCCGGAAATGCCCATAAGAAATTAGTTAATTTCATCACACCTCCAGTCCCTGCGTGGAATAAGAGCCCCAAACCACAGGCAATGACTGCAACCGTAGGATGAACAAACGCCAGGGGAAACAAGCACTCCCAAACAATAACGGTCCAAGCGGTGAAAAGGTGTGAATGATGGCTTCTCCTGATCGCCAGTCCGCAGTGCGCAATTTATGCCACCCCGTAGTGAAATAGCACAAGCAAAGCTGCAAGGCGATGAACCACAGCGCAAGTTGGCGGCCAAGGCTGCTTACGCCAGTCCAGCCAGCAACGATTCCACCAAATATTAGGACATACATCTGCTCGGCACCGGTTTGGCCAGCACTGTTGCGAAGGAATAGCCAAATGGGTGGAAGAAGTCCTAAGACTGGCGGAAGAGCAGCCCACTCGTCGCCAACGGCCAAGATTGCGAAGGCCCGTTGCCAATCGATTGATTGTGGTTGGTGCCAGTCCCTCCGCTTGGGCCTGCGCCAGCCTTAACGCCTGTTCGTGTGCTCAACGAGTTCGACTTCAATGCGGCCAACACGCTGCGGCCTGCTGGTTTGCTGTTGTTCAGTTCAATAATTGTCTTGTTCATTTGTATTTCTCTCTTTTCTTCAATTCGATTCGGGTACATACAGACATGAGCAAGGAAAGGTGAATTTCAATCACCAAAGAAAATAATTTTAGAAATATTTCACAACCAGGATAAACGGTTGCCTTTCCGGGTCAATGCTGGGTAGACTCGCTCTATGCTGTCACGACCATTTCTCGCCGTAACACTGATTTTGACCATTGGCCCGTTGCTGTTGGGACAAGTTCCTCACCCGATCCCTGGAGGCTATTCGCTTCCGAATGGGTGGCGAATCACGCCGGTCGGTAAAGCGATCCAGACCGAAGACTTAATCCTCAATCTCACGCAAAGCAAAGACGGACGGATCACCATTGCCCAGCATGGCGGGTTCAATCCGCATGGCCTGTTGGTGATCGATACCGCTACGCAGCAACCGGTTCAACGAATTGGAATGCATTCCGCATGGCTCGGACTGGCCTGGTCGTTGGATGGGTCGAAGTTGTTTGTGTCAGGCGGCAATGCCAGCGGTACTAAACATGCAAATGACGTTGCCCCCATCTATGTGTTCAACTATGCCAATGGACGGCTTAGCGAAAAGGCATCGGCCGAATGGCGTGGTTCATTGCCTGCGGGCCAGGTTTATTGGACCGGCTTGGCCATGCATCCTAAGAAAAATCTGCTGTATGCAGCCAACCGCGGTGCTGACCCCAACCCCGGGCACGTCAGCGTTTTCGATGCCGCCAGCGGCAAAGTTGTGCAAACTATTCCTGTGGATGTAAGCCCCTATGATTTGCAATTCAACGAAGCCGGAACCAAGTTGTTTGTTAGTAACTGGAGCAGCAATTCCATTTCGGTCATTGACGTTGCGTTGGGAAAAGTCACGGGCTCAATTCCCACCGGTCACAATCCGAACGATCTGGAATTGGGTGCCGACGGACGCCTGTATGTTTCCAACGGGAACGAAAATACTGTGACCGTGATTGATACAAATAAGGGGCAAGCGATTGAGACGATCAATGTGGGACCTACTGCGCGGGCACCGCAAGGATCGACGCCAAATGCACTCGCGTTGGATCGCAAAAATAACATGCTATTCGGTGCCAATGCGGACAACAACTGCATCGCCGTGGTGAATGTGCGCGAAGCCGGGGAAAGCCATGTGATGGGTTTCATTCCTTCGGGCTGGTATCCGAGCGCGCTGCTGCTAAATGCAAAGTTGGATTTGTACATCGGCAACAGCAAGGGTTTGGAGCCGCATGCGAATCCTATGGGGCCAACCAGTCCTCTGTTGAAGGGGAAAACCTCGAAAGAGAGTGTGCGCGATATTCAACGAGGCACTGTAAATATTGTTTCTGTGAAGAACTTGAAGAACGAATTGAAGAACTGGACGAAGCTGGTTTACGATAACATTCCTTACAAAGACGACTATCTGACCATGGCGCGTGCGCCTCAGGGGCCGAGCATCGTGCCGCAGCAGGTAGGGGCCGGATCGCCAATCAAGCATGTGATTTATGTGATCAAAGAGAATCGCACTTATGACCAGATGTTCGGGGATATTGCAAAAGGCAATGGTGACGCGCGGCTTGCGATTTTTGGCGAACAGGTGACCCCGAACCATCATGCAATTGCCAATCAATGGGTGTTGCTGGACAACCTGTACGCCGATGGCGAGGTGAGCGTTGACGGCCATTCGTGGTCGAATTCAGCGATTGCAACCGACTATAACGAAAAGATGTGGCCGGCCCAGTATGGCGGGCATAGCAAGTCAACCAAGGCGGCTGCCTATGCGCCAACGGCGGGACATCTTTGGGATCTGGCAGCGACGAAGGGACTGACCTATCGCAGCTATGGCGAATATGCCAGCAGGTCAAGCGATGGCACTACGATGGCTGCCTCACCCGGTGTTGGTGGCCTGCTGGGTCACGTGGCACCGAAATTCAAACTGCCGGGAATGCGCGATACCGACAATGTGAAAGTGTTCTTTTCCGAGCTTGATCAATACGAGAAGAACTTCAAGTCTACCGATGCCCAGAAGCGACTGCCTAATTTTGTGGTGATGAGCTTGCCCGAGGATCATACACGAGGAACCCGGCCCGGTGAGTTTACGCCGAAGGCGATGGTTGCGAATGCCGACTGGGCAGTGGGGCAATTGGTTGAGCGATTGACGAAGAGTCCGTATTGGCCCGAGACGGCGATTTTCTTCATTGAAGATGACGCGCAGAACGGCCCGGATCATGTGGATGCCCGGCGAACGGTTGGGCTGGTGGTAAGCCCATACACCAAGCGCGGATTTGTGGACTCGACGTTATATACAACCTCCGCAATGTTGCGGACTATTGAATTGTTATTGGGATTGCCACCGATGACGCAATATGATGCAGCAGCGATGCCGATGTACAATTCATTCCAGCAAACACCGGACCTGACGCCGTATTCCGTACTGGCACCACGCATTGATGTCAATGAAAAGAACACTGCACTGGCATGGGGCGCAAAGGAATCTATGAAGATGAATCTGGATGAAGTGGATGAAGCACCTATGTTTGCGCTTAATGAAATCATCTGGAAAAGTGTGAGAGGTGCAGACTCCGAGATGCCTTTGCCGGTGCATCGATTTTGGTTTCAAAATTTGCCTGCGGCGAAAGTAGGTGCGCGCTAGATTGGGAGTTGGTTTTGCGACTCGTCGCTGCCGTTTTTTTTGAGGTGTAGTCCGTAAAAATCTCGGGTTGATTTTCTTATAATTTGAACATCCCGCCGAACCTTAGAGTTTCTACTTTGTTGAAGAGCAACTGCATCGCCTGCCAACACCTTCAGGAAGCAGCGGCCCAAATTAGATTCGGGGAGCGGGTTTTTGCTTGTGCTGATTGTGATTGATGGGGGTTTTTAGGTCCATTTTATTTATTGGCCGTGGGGCGGCGATGGGTTTGCATGCGGACTTTGCCGCATTGGGGGCATTTCCATTTGCGCTGCTTGTGGTAGATGTGGCCTTTTAGGTCTTTCATTTTCATTTTGCAATGCTTGCAGGTCACTTTGCCCCACGTCGATCACATGTAGGTTATCAGGTCTAGGGTGGGGTGGTGGATAGAAATTCCAACTCATCTTCTAGCGATAATTAAAAGAATCGTCTACAGATTCGCCAGCCGGGTATCGGCATCGCCAAAGCGATCCAGAGTCACGCCCATACGATCCATCAACGACAAATACAAGCTACAGGCGCGGCGATCTTTATTGTCCTTTTCTAAATAATCCAGGATTCGCCCGGTCTTGAGCGACCCACCTCCGCGCCCAGCTAGAACAATCGGCAGTTGATCGGCTCCATGCGTATCGCCGTCGAAAAGGCTGGAGGCCAGCATCAAAATAGAACTATCCAGCAGCGATTGCCCGCCTTCATCAATCGACTTCATGCGCTTCACTAAGTAGCCAAACTGCTCCATGTGGTACTGATTGGTCTTCAAATACATCGCCTCAATTTCTGGCGCTCTACCGTTGTGCGTCAAATCCAAATGCAGCGCACCGCGCACCCCTTCCAGAAATTTGAAGTTCATTTGCGAAAGGTCGTTGTTAAGCATTAACGTGGCAATTCGTGTCTTGTCCATCTGGAATGCCAACACAATCAAATCCAGCATCAACTTCATGTGCGCTGGAATGTCTTGCGGTATCTCATCGGCAGGACGTGGCATGTTCGCCTGCTTCAGCGTCGGCCTCCAACCTTCCAGGCGCTCTTCTTTCGACGCGCGGTCGATGCGTTTTTCGATATCGCGTACCGACTCCAAATATTCATCCAACTTCTGACGATCGTTACGGCTGATTTTCGGTTGCAGACTATGCGTTTCTGAAAGCACCGCGTCAAGAATACTGCGGTCGAGTTTGCGCCCTGTGCCATCGCCCACTAATTGGTCGAACGTACGGGATGGATAAATTTCCTTGGTTGCAGGTTTTGTCGGTGTCGCCCAGGAAATCGCCGACCCGTAGAGCATGGACAGTCCATCTTCCAAACGCAATTCATTCGGTTCAATACCCAATACCAAACTGGGCAAAGCAGTTTGACCGCCGATGCGCTTGGCCATCACCTGATCCATACTCGTGCCTACGCGAATATCGTTCGGATCAAGGCTAACAGGTGCACCAGACAGCATGTTCATGCGGCCAAGGTGCGGGCTGGTGGAGACGAAAGCCGTCTGATGAAACAGGCCGCGAACGAAAACCAAGTCTTCCGAATACGGCGTTAGCGGTTTTGCCGCGGGCCCAAATTCCATGGACGCGCCGCTGCCTTTCGCCCACCAATGGGCCGGTTCCACGCCATTGGAAAAGAAGATGCAACCAAAACGGAGAGGCGGTTTGTTCGATGGCTTTGCATCTTCAGCGCCTAACAAAGGCAGGGATTCAAGCCAGGGCAACGTCAACGCAACACCGGCACCACGCAAGAAATTACGACGCGTCTTATTTCCAATCATCTGGTTACAATCTCCATGCGGGGCTTCTCTAGATTCTTGACTGCTTTGGCAATTGCCGGGGGAGTTTTTTCGTCACCCAAATAATTGCGAAACTGCTTACTGGCGGCAATTTCTGAAATCAGTTTAGAAAAACTGGTTGCCGCTCCACCTTCAGACATACGCTCAAGCAATAGTTCGTCAGACGCTTGCACTGTTCGTCCCAATGCAAAACCCACCAGTTTGGTGGACATTGTACGCAATACCTGCTTTTCTTGCGTATGCAAATATTTCAACAATCCATCAATTCCTGCAATTTCGGTCTTGTCAGACAGAACTCCGGAATCGTGAATTGGTTTTCCATCGGCATACTGCGCGCGCCAACGCCCAACCGGGTCATAGTGCTCCAACGGGAAGCCTAGTGGATCGATCCGCACATGGCAGTTTGCACAAGTTGGATTCCGTTTGTGCGCCTCTAATTTGTCTTTAACCGAAAGCCCCCCGAACAACTTATCGTCTGCGGGAATTGTCCCGGCATCTGCAGGAGGGGGAGGAACGGGAGTTCCAATAACGCGCCGCAAAACCCAATCGCCACGTTTCACAGGGCTGGTACGCAATGGCGCGGACGTTGCAGTAAGCACTGCGCCCAGGCGAAGCAATCCGCCACGTTGGAACGCATTTGCACCATTCACCAGTTCTACCTTGTCTGTCGATTTGATCTCATTTTTCACGCCGTAATGCTTCGCAAGCGCTTTGTTGAGGAACGTGTAGTCGGCTGAGAGAATGTCTCCTATCGGGCGGTCCTTACGAATGACATGTTCAAAGAACGAAACCGCTTCATCGTACATAGCCCCTTTCACTTCGTCGGTAAATTCCGGGAAACGGGCAGTATCCACGCTGCGCGATTGGTCGAAGCGATAAAAGCCCAACCATTGGCCGAAAAATTCTGTAGAAAGACGGCGAGCTTTGGCATCGGCCAGCATGCGTTTCACTTGTTGGTGCAACTTCTGAGGATTGTTTAGTTCGCCCGCAGCCGAGGCTCTGCGCAATTCGTCATCGGGTATTGAAGACCAGAGAAAATAACTCAAACGGCTGGCCAACTCCCAGTTGGTGAATGGCTTCAGCGCAGCGGCATCGGCAGTCAACTCAACACGATAAAGGAAGGCGGGAGACACCAGAATGCGAGCCAGTAACGCACGGATCGCCTTGGTATGATCCTGTTCTGATGCCAGCGCCGTCTTATAAAATCCACGAAGACTCTGCGTTTCTGCCGCAGTTAGTGGACGCCGCCAAGCTCGACTGGCGAAGCGAATTGCATCGTCAATGTGACCCGGCCGAGCCGCCAACTGCGCCGCATGAGCCTGTTTGTAAGCAGTAAACAAGGGCGTGACGTACTTCGCAATTTCAGCCGGCATGGCATCAATCTGAGCCTTGTCCAAATCGCCAATGTGCTTACCCTTCAAATCCAGTTTGAAGTGCTGTGCCAGCAGACGCAAGTAATTGTCGTGGTAATCAAAGGATGCGTAAACATCGTTCCAAGCCTGATTCAGACGAGTCCGAGTGGCCTCGTCCAACAGATTTTCGACCACGTAGTGATCTTCGCGCACATACTTCACTTTGAGGACAAATTCATCATGCTCGGGGACATTGAAGGTGCTGTCAAACGGCTGCGGAACGGGATCCTTATCTGCCGGCGTTGGCTCTCCATGCGAGTTCGGTGGAAGAATGGTTGCAAGTTCCATCACGCCAGATTTGAAAGTTCGATAACCTTCGCTTGTCGGATCGCCAAGCAGGGTCCGGGTTGGAATTCCTCTTGAACCGCCATCCTCGCGGTCGCTCAAAACAATGCGAAACACCTGGCTGTGGTCACCGCCTAACTGAGCGTCCACCTGAAACTCTAGACCAAACGAACCGGCGGGGACAGGAACTTCAAATACCACTGAGGAAGCGGAGGCAAAATCATCCGGCCCAATCGGTGTGCCATCCGAGCTGACACCGAAGTTCAACGTCTTTGCTGTTTCCGCACTCACCACTTCTCGCAGCAACAGCTTTGGGCCGGCGGGCGGGAAATTTCGAGGATTCAAGGACTGGGTTGCTGCTGGCTGCACCCCACCTGTTTGTGGAGTTGCCGGGGTGGCCGTTGCAGGCGGACGTGCTGCCGCCTGGCGAATTGACACAGTTGGGTTATGCCAAATCACAATGGCATCTTTATTCGGCAACGCGTTCACGGCAGCGATGTTCAAATAAACTTTGATAGGTCCGGTAGCAGGCACGCGAGTTCGAGGCGCACCTCTTCCACCCCCAGCATTAAACCGGAAGTGATGCGATGCTTCCACCTTGAGCGATGTATCGTTGAACTGCAGCGGGCTTTCATCCCCGGCTCCGCCCGCAGCCACATCGCCTCTTGCAAACAACCAGCTTGGCCAGGTGACCAGATACTTCTGAATTGCTTCACATTGCGTTAACACTGTCGCAGAAGTAGCCTTCGCATTCGGTCCGGGAGCAGGTAGTTTGCGCCAGCGGGCAACCACTTCCGAGGAAGGATAGCCCAACGCCGGTTTGTTCAAAACTGTCCACATGTGTTGTGCGAAAATTGCTGCGATACCTTCGCTTGCCGCCATATCTTTGAGACTCTTATTGGCTTCCCCTAGCGCAGCCCGATGCTTGTATCGCCAAGTTGCATAAAAAGCTTTGGTATATTTTTCAAGGCCAAATGGTCTTCCACCTTCGCCGGAAACAGTACGAAAACCGCTGGTTGCGTAAATGTCTTTAATTCGTTGAATTGCCGAAAGCTCAAAACCTGTCTTGCCCGGATCGTTGAAGAACTGGATTGGACCAGATCCGATGACGGCGTGATTGGCAATCAGTTTCGCCGCTTCCAGATAGCGCTCCACATTGGCATCCTGCATGAACTGCACATCGCCGAAATTGGTGAACCCTTCTCCGCCAACTGAATCGCTGGCAGTGCTGATACCGGCATCGAGATCGATCCCTGTCAGGTCTTGAATTGTGTATGCGTATTCGCCACTGGTAAGCCGCCGCACGGTGACCCGCCCCGGATCGCCATCGTGCTTCTTGGCGTATGATTTGAGCTCCGTGCGAATCCAGTTCACTGCCTGCAGGCGTTCAGCATCGGTAGGCTGAGGCATCTTTTCCGGTGGCATGCGTTTTTGCTCAAGAGCCAACGCGACTTTTTCCCAATGCTTGAAGCCGGTACCTACCGAACTTTGCGAGCTGAGTAAATCCAGATTAACGCCGCCCATCGCAGTAGTTTTGCCGTGGCATTGAAAGCAGTAACGCTTGAATGTAGGTGTGACATTTGGCGCGGATTCGGTGGCACTTAAGGCAATCCCCACCCAGCAAAGTGTTGCAATCAGCATTTGCCAAATTTTCAGGCTAAACGATTTTTTCAGGCGAGCAACGACGGTGTTCAGTGAATCCTCCAGACGCAATAATTCTATCATCCTGAAGGACCGGATATCAGCTCAAAAGGTTACCTGCTCAGCTTGAAGAGCAATCCGTTCCGCAGCGCTAAATTGGGCAAGAACTTACGTGACACATCCAGCTTGTGATAAATCGGCGGGATGTAGCAGGACAAAGGAGCAGCGGCTGAGATAAGCTAACTGATTACAATGGCCAACGTCGTTAATGCGTCAAGCTCAACGGTCATCATCATCCACATCGAGCGAATATGGTGCGAAAACAGACCGCCGCGCGCCCGGATACGGCGTATTCCAGCCCTTCACCGAATGCCATAAAATCCGGTTCAACTTGGCAGTTGGCGCGGCATCTGGAATATCCCACCGCATCTTTGCCGACGCTATAGCCGCCGCCTTAGCTGGACCATTCAACGCTTTTACTGGAGGATTAATTGCGAACAAATCCTGCCTCGCCTCAGTATGGGTGTAAGGCGTAAGGTCCGGAGTGTCGGTAAAACTGGCGCGCATGTCGTTGGCAATCAGGTCGAAAAGCGAAAGCGCCGGCAACCCCAGCATCAATTCAATCGTTTTCAGCATGCTTTGATT
>JBBRJC010000035.1:0-13429 GCA_038220135.1 Bryobacterales bacterium
AAGATCATGATGACGATTCTGGAAAAGTACGGTGGCGGCCCGGTGGGAATTAATACGATCGCCGCGTCGATCGATGAGGAATCAGCAACCATTGAAGAAGTGTACGAGCCTTATTTAATTCAACTGGGCTTCATCGACAGAACACCTCGCGGCCGCGTGGGAACCCGCCGCGCGTTTGACTATTTCAAGGTTAAACCGACGCGGCCCATTGCCGACAACCAGAACTCCCTGTTTTAGTTAACGCCGTGCGCTCGCATGCAATCACTTGACCTAATGAACTCAATTTGCCCTATTTTCAGCAGCTTGACAATATCCAACGGTGAGTCCGGCTCAGACCTCTGCTACTTTTGCAAAATGAACATAGAGACTAGCGCTGCCTCCGCCGTTCGAGACTCATATCGAGGTCTTCCAGAATGAATAAAGTCTACATCGCGCTGGGAAGCAACCTTGGTGACCGGCAGGCAAATCTGATGTCGGCCATAATCCATTTGCGCACTTCTGGCGTAAGTGTGAAACGTTGCTCTTCAATATGGGAAACAGAACCAGTTGGCATCACAGATCAGCCATGGTTCTTCAATGCCGTCACCGAAGCAGAAACGGAAATGTACCCAATAGAGCTGTTGCGGCTCATGAAGCGGATTGAGCAGGCAATGGGTCGCGAACATATCGAGGTGAACGGTCCCAGAATCATCGATATCGACCTGCTGTTTTACGGCAACGAAAGCATGCAAAGTGAAGATCTGGAACTTCCGCATCCACGGCTGCAGGAACGGAGGTTCGTGTTGCAACCGATGATGGAATTGGCACCGGACTTCCAGCATCCTGTATCAGGACTGTCCATCAAGGAATTGCTTGGTGCAGCGCCACCGCTGGAAATGACTAAATTCGGGCCATAAAAAAAGCCCACCGAAGTGGGCTTCTTTAGAATCTATGCGCGATCTGACTCGTTCAACTTACAGGTTGTAAGCCGGAGCTGGTTACCATCTGGTTCATCTGGTCTTTAAGGTGCAGTTTCAACTTTTTCAAGCGATGCTCTTCCGCTTCTTGTTCCAGATTCAGATGATCCAATGCTTCCAGTTCCTTGATTCTCCGCTCATGATCAGCATGTTCTGCTGCCAATTTACGAAACTCCTCACTGGTCGCAATCAGATGCGCCTTGGTTTGTTCCTGCGTGCTTAGCTCCATCAGGTGTTATCTCCTTTAGAAGGCCGCCACGCCGAGTCGATGCAATGCCAGGCTCGGTGGGTAGTCTCAATCGACTTTCAATGTGTGCCGGTTACCGAAGTCCGGTCACATAATATTAACTATCACTTTTGGAATCGCATTACAATAGCATTTTCGGTGGGATCTTGATAATAGTTTCGCCGCACCCCAACTGGTAGAAAGCCGTATTTCTTGTAAAGCACTTGTGCTGCAAGGTTCGATTCGCGCACCTCCAGAAACACTGTATCTGGTTGTACTATAAACAACTTATCCATTAACAAGGAGGCCACGCCGCGACGACGGAAGTGAGGCGAAACTGCAACATTTAATAGTTCCCACTCACCGGTGGTGAGTTCTCTCCAGACGGCAAAACCAGCCAATTCTATTTTTGGAATTTTTGCTTCCACAACGTGAAAATGTTGCTTCAGGTAGTCTTCCGGCTCCCAGTCGGCCGCATCGCGTGTGGTGCGTTGAATCGCTTTTGCCGATGCAAGGTCCGAAGAATTTCCGGGACGGAGGTGCAAATCGGAACCCAGCAGTTCCGCCCAAACCTGATTTTGCTTGCGGCCAATTTGCTTCCAATCGAATTCCCGCTCTGCAATGAGGCGGGCAGCGCCGGCAAGTTCGGCGCGCAAAGTCGAGTTTTCCAGTAGCTGCTGAACTCCGTTTGCAAAGTCCTGGGGCGTTTCAGCGATCCAGACTGATTGGCGGTGCGCCAATCCCAGACCCTGGCATCCGGATGGCGTGGCGACCACCGCACGCCGCATAGCCATGGCCTCCAGAACTTTTAGGTTCGTTCCGGCAGAGACCAAAGTGGGGGCAATAACAAGATTCGTCGTCTCATACAGGGGAGCGACATCGGCGACGAAACCAAGCAGGCGGATGCCGTTGCCACGCCCAGGGAATGGATCGGAAGTATGGGCACTCCAATAGGTTTCCGGATCAGCGCCGGCAACCACGGTAAATTCGGCTTTGGGAAACCGGCCCCTGATTAGAGGCCACACCTGTTCGGCGAAAAAGCGGAAGGCAAGAATGTTCGGAAAATGACGAAAGGAGCCAATGAACAAAATGCGCTGTCCGTCGATCTCTTCGGTGGGTTGAAAGCGAGTAAAATCCACGCCGTTGGGAATGATTCCGACGGTGGCTTCAGGCAGGAGTGCGGCGTCCTTTTCGGCCATAACAATTACGCGCCGAAATGTTTTAACCATGCGTTGCTCGAAGACTTGCCAGCGAAAGGCATTCCAGCGGTTGGACAGCGAATCTTCGCGGGCCGCGACTTGATTGAACAGGTCGAAGGTGACGTCGTGTTCAACCAAAATGTCGCCTTGGTAGGGAGCGAGTTGCGTGTACTCGGTTTGGATCAGATCCAGGTTCAATTCCTGACGAGTTCGATCAATAAGGGCTTTGAAAGTTGGTGAGCAATACTCGGCCACTTCAGGTGGAAGCAGCGAAGCCCAACGGGGTTTGCGATAGCGCGGCGGTTCCATCAGATATGCCCGCGAAACGAAGTCCATCACTGGTGCGGCGGTTGTGGACTCAGAAAATGCAAAGAGCACGATATCGAATTTTTGAGCGGCTTCCCGAAGCAGGTAGTACATGCGCACCGCACCGCCATGCGAAAGGGGCCAGGGAAAATAAGGGGCAACAATGCCGATGCGCCGGCGGCCTTCGCGGAACGGGCGGCCTTCCAGGGTTTCGTATTTTTGTGGAATGCGGCCATCGCCGTTGGACCATGGACGCAGCCAGATGCGATCAAGTGCAACGCCGCGAAGAAACAAGCCCGAAGCGATGGACGTTGTGAGTCGCAAATGATGGCGTTCGCCGCGAGCGTTGAAGGCAAGCAATTTGTGGGGAGCAAGGCAGGCAGCAGCAGCTTGAAGAGGATGAAAGTGACCAGTAAACAAAACCGGAGCAAGACCAATGCGAAAACCTTTCAGAGCCCGAATTGTTTCAAGAAACGGCTCGCGAGAAGAGACAACTATCGGTGTAACGCCGTCAACGGAAATGGGCGTATCAATGCAGATCAGATAATGGAAATGACCGGGCACAAGAGCCCGAACTTCAGCAGCCATAGCTCTGGCACGGGCCACGTCACCCGACGCAAAACCAACAACAATTGCAGGACCTCTAGACATCAACAAAAACCCGGATTAACTTCTGCCACCTGCTATGCCCTCACCCTTTGCAGCAACGCAGCGGCACACAACGGCAGCAAAGCAATGCAAACACATACGGGTGCGAAACCATATGAATCAACCACCTTCCCAATTGCAGGAGAAACAACCGCCTGCATCAGTCCATAGGCTGACGTAAGCGTAGCAATTGCCAGTGCCGCGCGCTCCCGTCCGAAAATATCCAGCGGCATTGAATATAGGTTCACTGTAAATATGGTGCCGCAAAAGAAACTGAAAGCGATGGCGGCTGTGGCGAACGTAACACTTGGCATCATCGGTATCGCGGCCGTAGCCAGCATACCTATGGCGCCAATCCAGCAGGCACGCTGCCGGGCCTGATGAATCGTAGAACCATGACGGCTGAGGAACAACGAAATTGAACCGCCGCTGAGGCCACCAAGCGCACCAGCCAAAGGAGGAATCCATGCAAATTGGTCATTAACTTCTATTGCCGTCAGGCCCCAGGTCTTCAGATAGGGCGTGACCCAGTTTGTCCAAAGAGTGTAAACGGTCATACCGAGCATGGTTGCCGCTATGAAAATCCAATAGCGCCTGTCGCGAAGCAATTCAGAGATCGGTACTTTTCGTTCCCCTTCGAGCAATGGCAAAGATTCGACCCGGCGCGAGGTGAACCACCAGATGGGCAGCCATACGAAGCCGAGTGAACCAGCGATAGTAAATGCCATGCGCCAACCGTAATGCGCAACGCACCAGGCGGCAAGCAAAGGAGCAAGAATACCACCGAGGCTGATGCCAATTTGAGAAAGAGAAGTGCCCAGAGCGCGTTCCCCGGGTAGTAGATACATGGCCGAGGCTTTGCCGAAACAGGGAACGCCGCCCGCTTGGACCACACCAAGCAATGCGCGGCAAATAATGATCCCGGTGAGTCCTGTGGTCCAGCCGGTTGCGATCGTAATCAGCGACCAGCCACCTAGGGCGATCGTGATGCCCCAATGCAGGCCCACACGATCAATGAGCAGACCCATGAATGGCGCACTGAGTGCATAGACGATGGAAAAGGAGGAAAGCATCCAGCCGAAATCTTCGTAACTGATGTTGAATTCAGTATGCAAATTGGGCTGCAAAGCCGATAGCAATTGGCGGTCGAGATAGTTCAGTAGCGAGGCACAAACGAAAATGACAATCGCTATCCAGTGTGATCGCCTCACTGAAACTCCACGCGCACAACGTCGCCCACTACTTGCCGTGCCTTATCGGGTTTGTTGATGTATTCAACTTGCACGTTTTGCAATGGCCGCTGCACGCCACAAGCCAGGCTGTCGGCGCCTTGAATGGCAATTTTTGATGGGTCGGCGATGCCAAGAATTACCGCCTTCTTGTCGGCAGTGCGGACTGTGATTTTGACGAAGCCCTTGAGGCAATCCACACGCTCAAGCATGCCTTTGGTTTGAGCATCGGATTTAGGACCGTCCCACCACTTTTCGACTTTCACCGAAGGGTCAAGCGGGGCATTGCCCTTATTGGCAATGGCTTCGGCTTCGCGCACACGGGCGATGGCTTCGTTTTTCAGCCGTTCCAGTTCCAGCCGCTTTTCTTCCTGCTCTTTGCGGCGCGCTTCGGCTTCTACCTCGAAGCGCTTGTCGACGGACGAAGTACGAGATTCGCGGAGCTGTTGTTTGGCCGCAGGAGTGGGGGCGGCACGTTCGGCCAGCAGCCAGATACGGGTGGCTTCGGCAAATTTTTCATCGGCCTCAAGAGCCTTGGCGTATAGGCCCATGTATTGCCAGTCACGCGGAGTAAGTTCGGTGTACTTTTTCATCAGGGCGAGTTTGCGGCCTGTATCTTTTTCCAGGTCAGCCAGCTTGCGGGCCGGTTCGCCCCACTTCGGATTTTTGCCGGCAGCAACGCGGAGATTTTCGAAAGTATTGAGTTCAGCTTGTGCTCGGGCTTCCTGACTCTTGGCAAGCGAAGCTTTGTCATTCGCGGTTAAACCGAGACCTTCATTTGCCTCGCTCGATGTTGGAACTTTTTGGAGGATAGCGCGATAAGGTTCAGGATTGGGCCACTGTAAATCAGCCAGAACCAGATCGCCGAAAGGAGGATCTTTTTCGCGGCCCAGATTATTGCGGCGTACTTCAACAGCGCGTCCGTTAAGCTTGGCCGTGCCTGTAATTGGGCTTGCCATGTAGGTGCTGACTTCTTTGTAGATCGCTTCAGCAGGCTGTTCAAAAGCAGTCCGTAGTGCGACTTCCGGTTCAATGCCCTTGCGCATATTGGAGAGCATGACGCGTAGCCGGCCGCTGTAATTTGGATTCACGGCCAGCATATGCAGCAAGGCCCAGGTGCGGGTTCGCGCGCTGGCTTCGGGCAATGCGCCCAGTGTGACGCGCGTGCCGTCTACCTGCAGAGTGGAGAAAAGTGCGAGCAGTGCTTCTTCAAATTCAGGAGGCATGCCGCTGATAGCATCGTTCATCAAGACTCGCCCCAGGCTAGTGTAAAGCGCGGGGCTAACGGGCCGGCCGGATTGCAGAACAGCGACATAGGATTGACGTTTGAAGGAGAACAATGATGAGTTCGAATATTGACCAGCCTGCTTCAGCAGGACAAGGCGTACAGGCCAAACAGGATCAAGCTCTGAACCCAGCAATTGCCCAAGCGTGTGGCGGTATTGGTCCAGAGCATTTAGTGTGTCGGCTGATTCTTTGTCGATGTTTGGTGAGATCACCGAAACCGGACCGGCATTGTACTGCTTCCACGTTTCCGCACAGAACCCTGTGGCGGCAAAAAACAGCAGTGGTAACAGTGGCCGCATGAGAATCTTTTTACGAGAACTTCCAAACACGTTCGACAGTTTTGGACAGAATCCAGTGGCGATCCTCGTCGTTCAGAAATTTCATTTCGTCGCGCACCACTTCAAGTGTGCGTGGATAGGTTGTGTGCGAAAGACAAACCGGCCAATCGGTGCCCCACATCAATCGCTGAGGACCAAAAGCCGCATGCAACCGCTTCACGTTTTCGAAGGTATCAGCAAAAGGAAATCCCTGTTTCGAGATAGACCAGCTATGAGAAATTTTCACGAACACTTTCGGGTAGCGCTTAAAGGCCAACAGCTTTTCGAGTTCCTCAGGCTTGCCTACAGGAGCATCGGCCATGTGATCGATGACCAACGTCAAGTCTGGATGTTTGTCCAGGAGTTTTTGTACATCGGGCAGGCGCGGCGTGGTGGTAAGCATGAGCATGGGCAACTTCAATTGCTCCACGCGCTTCCACAGTGGGGCCATCAGCGGGCCTTTAATCCAGTCGCCATCGGCATTGGCAGATGGCGAAAGGCGAATCCCTTTGAAGCCTTGTTCGGCGAGCTTACTGGCATGATCAGGGGCGGCGGGATCGTTCGGATTTACGCGGGCTACGCCTTGAAAATATTGCGGGTAGCGTTTGAACGTATCGTGCGTGAAGCTGTTATCCCAGCGATAGCCAATGTATTGAACCAGCACCGTGTGCGAAACGCCATTAGCCTTCATCAATTCCAAAAGCATTTCCGGAGTGGCGTCTTCTTTCGGCGGTTTGGTGGTTTCCGCGGCCCACGGATACTTAGGGTCGGTCTTCCATACATGCACGTGCGGATCGATGATTTTGTACGGTGGTTTGGCGGCTTCGGCTTCCATAGCGATTGCGGCTCCGGCGATCAATTCTCTGCGTGTGAGCGGCATATTACTTGTAGATCGGCTCCAGCTTATTCACCACGTAGGCAGCTTCTTTTTCATAGCTCTTGCGAGGGCCGAGGCGCGCCACATCAAGGTCGTTGATAAGCCAGCCTTTCCACTTCATGCCCTTCAGAATTTTGTGGACTGCCGGAAAGTCGATGTCGCCTTCGCCCATGTCATAAATGGAGTTCAGAAAGCGAGCGCTCTTGGAATCTTTGGGCAGCACTTTGCCGTTGCCTTCGACGAAATCTTTTTCGGGCGTGGTCCATTTCGCATCTTTGTAGTCGATGGTCATGAGCCGGTTTTTGTGTTTTTCAATCGCTTTAGGCACGTCGTAACCAGCAAGGTGCAAGTGGGCGGTATCGGGCGAGAACCAGAACAATTTGGGATCGGTCAGGGCAAGACAACGATCAATTTCTTCAGGAGATTCGGCCATTTGATCGAGGTGATTGTGGAGGCCGGCGCGGAAGCCCATGGTGCCTGCAAGTTCGCCGACATGGTTCATCTGCTGGCACATTTCTTTGAAGCCCGCGTCAACGTTTTCTTTCATGCGGCCGGGCGAGAAGACCACCAAGTGCTTGGCACCGAAGATGCTCAGGAATTCCATAGCGCGCTTGGCATCGGCCAAAACTTTTTCACGGCCTTCGGGCTTATTCATCGGACCGTTAAATGAGATGGTGACGATTTGAAGATTCCGTTTGGAAACTTCTTTTTCGATTTGGCCCGTGGTCATGCCATAGGTTTCAAGGAAGGTGGGGAAGCCGGTGACACGAAGCCCGATGAAGCCCGTGTCCTTCATGATGTCCAGAATTTCCGTAAGTGGGACGCGCTTGAAATGTCCCCAAAGGGCGGCGCTTACGGCCCACTTCACATTCTGATTGGCGGGCAAGCGTGAGGCAGCTTGCGTGGTGGCTGCGGCGAACGCAGCGATTGCTTCTCGTCTTGTAAGGTTTAGGTTCATGATATTCCAGCCATTCTTTTATATCCTTTTACGACGGCGTTTTGGAAATCCCACAAACCGGGGAGGTCGCGGGGTGGCTGGTTTTCGTAACGCAACAGAAGCGCGCCGCCTTCGCGCAGCGGCATCCAAATCATTTTGGGGCCGTATTGGGCGAATTGCGGCGTTTCGGCAAGAGCCGAGTCCATGGCTCCAGCGGCAAGCGTTTCATCAATTTCCATGCACCTATTTTATCGCCCTTACTTGTCGGCCAGCATCAGTTTCAAAAACTCTGGCCGGACATCGGTACGCATAGCAGCATTGGAAGTCATGGAGCTGAACACATCAAGCACATCGTTGCCGGGGTGATTTACCAGATGAGCGCCGGAGGATTTATATGGAACGTCAGGTTGATCGCTACTGAGCGCACCCCAGTCGATGACGTCTTTGAAGTCAGCGAAGAATGTGCCAAGGGTTTGCTGTTTCATCCAGGCATCTTCGTGAGTTGCGCGGAAAGTTGGCAGCGCGCGGCATGCAATGGATGCCCGGACTACGGGCAAGCCGTCCACTACACGGTGGTGCAGAAAGCTGACATCAAGCGGATCGAGATGGAGGAAGCGGAGCCAGTATTCAAGCGTCCGGACCGATGGCAGCCAGTAATCATCGGCGGGGTAAAAGCGGCCATGAGCATTGGCATGCATTGACAAACTGGCATCAAGGGTTGCCCCGGTTTCCACAACAACGATGCCACCGTCACGGACCAGATTACGCATCATTGCAAGGCCAGCCAGGGGATCGAACATGTGATACAGAACGCCGGAAAAAAAGATTACGTCGTAGGTACGAAAGCCAAGCTTTTCAGTTTCCTGCTGAATATGCCCCATGGGGACATCCCAAATATATTCGGCGGCGGAACCGAGCACTTGGCGGGCAAAGCGAAATCGATCGCCGTTGGAGATGGGGCGTTCGGGCCTGAAATTGCGGTCATAAGCAACTACCTTGGAAGCACCGCGGCGTTCCATCCAGAAAGTGGCCAAGCCATCCATGGCACCGACGTCGAGACATTTTTGCCCACGCACATCGACCCCGTTGAGCATCTGGCGGCCGACTGCGAGATTGTCGTAGTCATAACCGTTGGTGACAATGCCAGGCGCGAGTTCAATGCTGTGATACCACTTAATATTGAAGGCAGGATGATTGGTAATTTCTTCAGGTGTCAGCATTCCAATCAAGTCTACAAACTAGGTTGAGGGTGTGTCCAGTTTAGCCGATGATGTTTACCGGTTGGGGAGGAAGCGGATGTTCCTGTCCGTTGTGGTCAATCGCCACGGCAGTTAGATCGTAGTTGCCAGGGCGCAAGCCGGGCAGAAAGATCAGGCCTTGAAAGCCGACTTCGAGCAGTTCCTTGCGTCCGAACAATTGCGGCAATTCGGGACGAGGATAAAAGTCCTCGAATACGCCAAGATTGCGGCCATCCATAGTCATGCGCACTTGCTTCACAGGGCCGAGTGGCGAACGATTGTAAGCCCAACCACTGATCATGATTCGCTCGGAAGCGCGGGCTTCACGAGCTTGTTGAAAACCATCGATGTAGCCAAGAACCGGAACATCGGGCATAGCCTGATAGATTCCATCGGCCGGAATATCTATCGTTGGCGGTGCGGTCTCTTTGACCAGGCTGGTGAACGCTTCGTAGCAATCGGTCTTGCCATCGGGCATTAGAGCGCTGCTCATGGTTTCTTTAAAGTGGTTGGGATTTTGTTCGGTATGGCGCCATTGAGAGCGGATGTCTTCAGCAAAATCGAGTTCGCCGAACAGGCGGACTGGTTTTTCGACGAAGGGATTCACAGGCATGGAGTAAACCATTTCCATGCAGCCGACACACGAATCGAGAGGGCAAACGGCTGCTTGTCTGGGGCCTTCTGGCAGTGCTTCGCGGATGAAATTTGTGGAAGGAATATCGAGGCACGAAACGCGAATGCGGCCATCGTATTCCAAATCGTAACTGACCGATGGAAAGAAACAGGGCATGCCCTTGGTTTTGAAACGCTGCGCCTGCATCCAGGCAATTGCCGGGGTAACTTCGCGTTCAATTAGTTGCGACACCTGTTCGGCCATCTGCTTTTTGTGCATGTAAATTCCGGCTGGCGTCATGGGTGTAAGCGCGGCCTGAATGCCATCGAACTTCATAATGGCGAGAAAGCTTTCGGCGTCCTCAACATTTTCGGGGGCTAAAACGGTGATGGCGCGGGCGATGGTGAAGCCGGCGTCGCGGATGCGCAGAAGGCGTTCGCGCCACGGTTCGAATTTGGTTTGGCCAGAGTGAAAGGATACGACCATGTGCACTTTTTCCGGAGTAGGAACATCGCGAAAAAAGTCGGCATTCCAGGAGCCGTTGGTGAAGACTTCAATTTCAAAGCGGCCTGCTTCAAGCAGCCCACTGAGCATGCGCTTCCAGTTCACGCGGTCAACAAAGGGCTCTCCGCCCAGCATTTTGACGATGATCTTTTCCTGTTTGAGGCGAAGGAAAGCAGCTAGCCAGTCTTCAACCGGGTAATGATCGAACGAGTGCTGCTGCTTTTCGCCAGTTCGCCGGCTAAACACCATCACGCCGCAATAATCACACTGATAGTTGCACCAGTGGCTGATATTCCAGGTGATACGAATTGCGTTTTGAAGTTCAGGAGTGAGCGGGTACTGCACGGTCTGCCCAAGAACAGGGAAAGAAGCCATGTGGCTATTTTAGCGTGAGCCTGCCGATAATACAGCAAGAATCCTGATTAATGGGGCGTTGGACCGGGAACCCGGCCCACACCTGAATTACTTACTGCGAACCGGGGCAATCGTAATACTGTTCACTACACTCTTCACGCCAGGAACTTTCTTGGTCAATTTTTCGGCCTTCGATTTCTGGCTGTTTTGTTCCAGATTTCCTTTGAGAGTTACCACGCCCGCCGCTACGCTAACTTCGAGTGTGCCGCCGCGAACATCAGGATCGCTCGCCAGTTTGCGTCGCACGTTGTCGAAAATTGCGTCATCAGTTGTGGGAGTTTTTGTCTTTGCGGCAAATGCCGAAAAACTCATCATCAGGGCAAGTAGAAGTCCAACTAAACGGTATGTGATTTTCTTCATTTTATTTCTCTTCAGTGGCAGAGCCACCGTACATCCTTCGCCAGTCTAGCTCATTCAGAAACTCGATATTTTCGCGCCAGTCCGGACGAACCTTCACGAAAAGTTCGAGGTAAAATTTGCGTTCAAAGAATTCTTCCATCTCCTGCCGGGCAAGAGTACCAATCTGCTTTATCATCGATCCGCCCTGACCGATAACGATACGTTTCTGCCCTTCTTTTTCGACGAAAATCGTGGCCGTTACACGCGTTAATTTCGGGGTCTCTTCCCACTTATCAACGAACACCGCCACCGAGTGCGGCACCTCTTGTTCTGTGGCATCGAGAATTTTTTCGCGAATCATTTCCGCCGCCATAAATCGCGATGGCTGGTCGGTTACGTGATCCTCAGGAAAGATGAGATCGCCTTCGGGCAACAGCTTGAAGATTTCATCTTTGAGGGCGTCGAGTTGTTCGCCACTGGAAGCCGAGATAGGCACATAGGCGGCAAATTCGCGCACTTGTTGAAAGGCTATCAGCTTTTCGATGAGCTTGGCTTTCTTTTCAATTTTGTCGATCTTGTTGAGCACCAGAATCACTGGCACCTCAACATTTGCCAGCACATCAAGCGCCTTGCGTTGATCGTCGTCCATACCGCGTTTGACGTCGGCGACAAAGATTACGGCATCCAAATTAGAAAGCGAAGCACGGACGGTGCGCATCATGCGCTGGTTAAAAGTGTTGTCGGATTTATGAATCCCAGGGGTATCGGCAAAAATGATTTGGCCGCGCCCAGGTTCAGTGTATACACCCTGCACAGAAGTGCGGGTGGTTTGCGGTTTGGAGCTGACAATTGCCAACTTCATTCCTGCGAGTGCGTTCAGCAGGGTTGATTTTCCTGCGTTGGGCAAGCCGACTATGGAGACTGTTCCTACGTTCAAAATTACTCTTTCTCGGCCGGGATCTCCGGACCTGATACGACTTTTCCTACAGCGGCCGAAACACGCACTTGATCTACACGGCGCGCGCTCGACGAAATCACTTCAATGCGCAAACCATCGCGCTCCACAAATTCACCAGGCGACGGCACATGGCCAGACCATTCCACGGCCAATCCACCGACTGTGGTTGCCTCAACATCTTCCTGCGGACGGAACTTCAGCAAATGTTCGAGCCCATCTAAATCATAGCTGCCCGCGATGATCCAGCGCCCTTCGCCATCTTCCTCGACGTCACTGGTGGGTTCGTGTTCATCCCGAATTTCCCCAAAGATTTCTTCCACCAGATCTTCCATTGTCGCAAGCCCCGCAGTATTGCCGTACTCATCAATGACGACGGACATCTGAGTGCCATCTTCCTGCATCTCGCGCAACAACTGGCCCACTAGTTTCGTTTCCGGAACCTGTGGGATGGGCCGCATCATTTCATACACCTTTTTATGATGACGCTCTTCGTCGCCTTGTTCAAACAAATCGCGAACGTGAACGAACCCTACCACGTTGTCAATTGATTCTTCAAAGACCGGAAAACGTGAATATTTCTCAAAAACCGCGAATTTTCGCATCTCTTCGAGTGTCTGGTTGGCGTCAATGCCGACAATGTTCGGCCGCGCTGTCATCACTTCACGGACGCGTTTGTCGCCAAATGCAACTACGGATTGAATGAGCCGCTTGTCCTCTTCTTCGATGATGCCTTCATCAGCACCGGCTTCAATAAATGCTTCCACTTGCTCGGCATCGGACTTGGCATTTTCTTCCTCGGTGGCCTTCACCTGGCCAAGCTCGAACAACGAATTGAGAAAATCAAAGAGCATGGTCATGGGCAGCATGACGAAAATGAGAACGCGGAAAACCGGGCGCAGTGCCCCAAGCCATTGACCATTGGTTTTTCGGTAGAGGAACTGCGGCACAATATAGCCGGCCAATACGATCAGGAAAAGCCCAATCAGCAATCCTTCAAACAGCAGGGGAAGCGAAAGACCGGGAGCATCAGCGGTACTGCGAGTGACCACCATAGCCAGGGAAAGAGTCCCCAAAACAACCATGAGGAAATGCTTCCAAAGGGAAAAAACCAGGGCGCCTTTTTCGGTTTCCAGGCCAAGGCTTTGCTCTACATTTTCCTGAAAAAAGGCGAGTACTTCAGTTTCTTTCGCCATCAATCGCAGGCTTTCCAGATAGAGCAATTGGACCAGACTGACTAATGAGATAGCCGCAACCAAAACCATTGTTACGCAGGTTATGACGGTGTTCATTTTGCAACCCGTTCAATCAAACCAGCTGGTTGATCAAGCAATTTACGCCACTTCTTTTCGGCGCGCTTCATTTTCCCACCGTCAGTTTCGTG